>CANGGD010000026.1 GCA_947453295.1 Chitinophagaceae bacterium
AAGGTGCCAAATAAAATACAACTTGGGCCACATTTAACACAAGGATTAGGCGCTGGAGCCAATCCAAATATTGGTCGTCAGGCAACAGAAGAGAGTTTAGAAGAAATAAAAAGGATATTGGAAGTGAATACCAAAATGGCATTCATCACTGCAGGAATGGGCGGCGGAACGGGAACTGGTGGCGCTCCTATCATAGCAAAAATTTGCAAGGATTTAAATATCCTCACTGTAGGAATTGTTACAACTCCATTTTCGTATGAAGGAAAGAAAAGATTAGCGCAAGCACAAGAGGGCGTTGATTTATTAAAAAAACATGTAGATACTTTATTGGTTATTAGTAATGACAAACTACGCCATCAATTTGGAAATTTAAAAATGAAAGATGCATTTGGAAAAGCAGACAATGTGTTGGCAACTGCTGCTAAATGTATTACCGATGTAATTAACAGCACAGGTCAAATTAATGTCGATTTTGCTGACGTTTGCACAGTAATGAAAGATGGTGGTGTCGCTATTCTTGGAAGTGCTTATGCTGAAGGAGATAACAGAGCGCAAGATGCAATCGAAAATGCATTAAACTCTCCATTGTTGAATGACAGTGAAATTAAAGGTGCTAAGTGGATATTGATAAATATCAATAGCGCAGAAGGAGAACACGAATTTACAATGGATGAAGTAGAGATTATTCAAAATCATTTGTTAGCACAAGCAGGAGAAGAAACTGATGTTATTCTTGGTTTAGGGTATGATAATACGTTAGGAAGTCAAATTAGCGTAACGCTTATTGCTACTGGGTTTGATCATAAAGATCCATTTGCCACTACTGCTTCACTTGCAAAAAACAAACAAGCAGAAAAAATAGTTTTAGAATTGGAAATTCCAAAACAACCAGTAGTTTCTATTCCGGTTACAACTGATATAATAGCTGAGACAAAAACAATTGAAGAAACGATTGTAGTTGAAACCGAATCAAAGCAAACCGTTTCAACAATCAGTTTTGATTTTGGAGATGATGAAAAAGTTTCTAATGAAATGATGCCAAAATTAAAAGAAGAAGCGACTGAAGAACTAACATTATTTCAAGATGAAACAGTAGTAGATGATAGCACACCGGTGTTTTTTGAAATCTCAAGTCCGTTAGATCAGGTTTCTCCTATTAGTTTTGACTTTAATGAGGATCTAACACTCAATAAAAAAAAGGAAACAACCCTTGAAAATCAAAAATCTGATCAGTTGACTTCTGGTGGATATTTGACAAAGCCGTCTCAAATTTATGTTGAGGAATCTACAGTTTTAAATAATGATTCTCAAAAAGAAATACAAACTAAAGAGAGCTTTGATGACAGCGCACTTCCAATATTCAATTTGGTTGAAAAAGAGGAGGAGAGTATTCAGCCTGTTGCTCAAGAAATTTATGTACAGTCTGTTGAGACTTCTGCTTCAGTTCAAAATGCTTTGCCAGATGAAGAAGAAGAGTTGAGACGCAGGGCTCATGAAAGAATTGCAAAATTGAGAAACCTTTCATACAATGCTGCAGCAACAGAAAACAGCAATGAGTTTGAAACCATACCTGCCTTTTTAAGAAGAAATACAGATATGACCAATCAAATAGCTAATGTTGAAACTTTTTATAGTGCGTACACTGTGAAATCTAATGAAAATAATCAGGTTGAAATAAGCACAATCAATACTTTTTTGGATGGCAAAAGGCCTGACTAAAGCCTTTCAAGGCAACCTATGTGTTTGTTATTTTGTTTGTATAAAGCCCCTCAATGAGGGGCTTCTTTATGAGATACTCTATAAAAAATATTTATTTGAGGATATTTCTTTTTTGTAAGATTTTTACTTTTACATTTGTATCCGTTAAGAGTGATGCTTAACATCGCATCGTAAATCCACTTCATTGAACAAGCATAATATCAACCGCGCCACAGCAGCCGGTATTTTAATTGCCTTAGGAATTATTTATGGAGATATTGGTACTTCTCCTTTGTATGTTTTCAGCTCTATTATTAATGGAAAATCTATAAGCGAAGAACTTATTTTAGGAGGGTTGTCTTGTATTATTTGGACACTAACATTACAGACTACCCTAAAATATGTTATTCTTACTTTGACTGCAGATAACAAAGGGGAGGGCGGAATATTTTCTTTGTACACTCTTGTAAGAAGACAAAAAAAATGGCTTGTAATTCCTGCTATGATAGGCGGTGCGGCTCTTTTGGCTGATGGAATGATTACGCCTCCAATTTCAATAACATCTGCTATTGAAGGGTTGAGAAATATTCCAATCTTACATGGCATTCAAGAGAATACAATTATTTTAATTGTTTTGGTAATTCTTTCGTTATTGTTTTTTATGCAACAATTCGGTACGAATTCTATAGGAAAATTGTTCGGCCCAATTATGAGTGTATGGTTTTTAATGCTTGCCTTTCTTGGTATTTCAAGCGTCTTTTTAGATCTCTCTGTTTTAAAAGCATTTAATCCTTATTATGCCTTTAATCTTTTGGTAGTTTATCCAAAAGGCTTTTGGATTTTAGGAGCGGTTTTTTTATGTACAACAGGTGCCGAAGCCTTATACAGCGACTTAGGCCATTGCGGCAGAGGAAATATAAGAGTCTCATGGATTTTTGTAAAACTTTGTTTAATATTAAATTACCTAGGACAAGGGGCCTGGCTATTAGGAAAAACAGGTAACGTTTATGAGAATGGAGTAAACATGATTAATCCGTTTTATGCAATTATGCCACATTGGTTTTTATTGTCAGGAATTATCATTGCAACTGCAGCAGCTATTATTGCGAGTCAGGCTTTAATTAGCGGATCATTTACACTTATCAGTGAGGCTATTCGCTTGAACTTATGGCCGAAAATGAAAATAAAATATCCAACAGAAGCCAAAGGCCAGTTGTATATTCCAGGCATTAATACCATGTTGTTTTTAGGGTGTTGTTCCATTGTTCTATATTTCAAATCTTCTGGAGCTATGGAGGCTGCTTATGGTTTGGCTATCACACTTTGCATGTTGGCAACTACTGTACTTTTTTCAAATTATTTAATTTCAAAGAGAGTTTCAGAATGGTTAATCTGGTTGTTTTTGATTATCTATCTAATCATTGAGTTTTCATTTTTAATTGCCAATCTTGATAAATTCCCACATGGCGGTTTTGTTACCTTAATCATTGGAGGCGGTTTATTTGTTGTGATGTATGTATGGTATCGATCTAGAAAAATTAAAAACAGATATGTTGAATTTGTTAGAGTGGAAGAATACATCCCTAAGATAGAAGAATTGAGTAATGATAGTACTGTTCCAAAGTACGCCACTCATCTAGTGTATCTAACATCTGCCAATAATCCAAAGGAAATTGAACACAAGATTATTCATAGTATTTTAAGAGGCAAGCCCAAAAGAGCAGATATTTATTGGTTTGTTCATGTACACACATTAGACGATCCTTATACAAGTGAATACGCTGTAGAACACATCATTCCCAATGATATTATTAGAGTTGAATTCAGATTAGGATTTAGAATTCAGCCTCGATTAAATTTAATGTTCAAAAAAGTAGTGGAAGATTTAGTAGCCAACAGAGAAGTGAATGTAACGAGTAGGTATGAAAGTCAGCAAAAAAACAATATGGTTGGAGATTTTCAATTTATTGTGTTAGAGAAGTTTTTAAGTCAAGATAATGAACTACCAATTATAGAACATATCATTATGCGACTTTATTTCTGGTTGAAAGAATTGAGTGTAAGTGAAGAACGAAGTTTTGGTTTAGAGCAGAGCAATGTAGCCGTTGAGAAGTTTCCTTTAGTTGTAGCGCCTGTTAGTAAATTGAAATTAAACAGGGTATGGGATAACGAGGATAATGAAGAGGAATAAAAAAAGAAGAGGTTGCTTCAAAACGAAACAACCTCTTCTAGAAAAAGTTTATATTTTATTTAGCCAGCGCAAACTCTAAATTACCTACCAATTCAACTTCCTTACCCACTGTTGCACCACCCGCTTCTGTTAAAGCATTCCACTTCAAACCATAATCAAAACGATTAATACTTCCGGTTACTTTAAATCCAGCTTTAGTATTTCCATATCCGTCTTTTTGAGTACCACCGTACTTAACAGAAAACACAGCTTTTTTAGTCACATCTCTGATGGTTAAATTACCAGTCAATTCATACATATTACCTGCTTTCTTTTTAAACGAAATACTTTTAAAAGTCATTTTTGGAAATTTATCTGTATTGAAAAAATCATCAGATTTAAGATGATTGTCTCTCATAGAATTTTCTGTATTAATACTTGCCACATCTATATTAAAATCGATTTGAGCATCTGAGAAATCGTCCTTAGTGCTACTGATCGTTCCATCATAGACTTTAAAAATACCTTCCACCTCAGAAATTACCAAGTGTGATACCGAAAATCTCACAGATGAATGAACGTTGTCTACTTTCCAATTCTTTGCTGATTGAGCAAAACTAAAGCTTGAAACGAGTAAAGAAATTCCTACTAAAATTTTTTTCATAATTGATTATTTTATTTTTAATGATGGTACAAAAGTAAGTAAGTTTGCTAACTAAAAGTAAGTTGTTACCTTTTGGTAAGTATGTTATCAATTATTCAAAATCATGACAAAGATCAAAAATGACAAAATTTGTCAAACTAAATTAATGGCATCAAGAGACGCATTAGCCGTAATACAAGGAAAATGGCGTATTCCCATTATTATTTCATTGACTTATGGCGACAAGCGTTTCGGTGATATACAAAAAGACATCGGTGATATTTCGCCTAAAATGCTCTCTCAAGAACTTAAATCTCTGGAAGAAAATAAAATCATAACCAGAACCATGTACGACAGCATGCCAGTTTCAGTAATATATTCTCTCACACCTTTAGGAAAATCACTAAAAACATTAATTGATGAACTTTTAGACTGGGGTATTCACTTTAGAAACACCATAATCAAGAAAAAATAATTTCAGTAATTCAATTTGCTTTTTTAAAAGTCAATATTAATCACTTTCTAATCTTAATGGTTGGATGTATGATAACAGTATAATATTTTCGGTGCCGAATTTCGACCGAATATTTCAGATGGCAATCACTATGTTCACAAAGAAACTTAATATCAATTTGAAATTAAAGTAAATTCTAAAATCTTGTCTAACATTGAGATTAAACTATATTTCTTTCAAATAAGTTGTAGTCTTTGTTATTTTTAATTGATATGTAACACCAATTTTTACTGAAAGATTTTCTTTATTGTGACTAATTGGAAATTGAAATGCAACAGGCACCGCATAATCTTGAATAATTTCCTTAATGATTTCTTCTATTGTTTTTCCAAACTTTCTTTCTGTGTCTTTAAGATCAGTAAAGCCTCCAAAAATCAATCCTGATACTTTTTCAAATTTTCCAGCTCTTTTTAGTTGTCTCAACATTCTATCAATTGTATATAGATATTCCCCAACGTCTTCAATAAAAAGTATCTTATTTTTTGTATCAAAATCTGATTTCGTTCCAATTATATTACACAGCAAAGCAAGATTTCCACCAACTAATTTGCCTGTTGTTTCTCCTGTTTGATTAAAGGGATGACTACCCACTTTATAATTTAATTTTTTACCAATGATTGTTTGATGTAATTGATTGATAAAAAAATTATTATCATTAAAAGCTCCAGCCATTGGGGCGTGCAGGGTTGCAATCTTGTGGTTTTTTAATATGTGGCAATGCAAAGCCGTAATATCGCTGAATCCAATTAACCATTTTGGATGCTTGCAGAATTTTTTAAAATTCAATTGATCAATAATTCTGGTTATGCCATAACCGCCTCTTCCAAATATAATGGCATGAATCTGCTCATCATCCAACATCGCTTGTAATTCATTGGTGCGCTCTTCATCAGTACCACTAAAATAATTTTTTGATTTACTTCCAACTGTTTTACCTACCATCACATCAAAACCCCATGATTGAAGTGTGTTGATGCAAGCATTGGCTCTCTCTTTGTCCATATAACCCGCAGGACAAGTAATTCCAATGGTTTGACCTTTTTTTAAATACGGAGGAATGGTTATCATGTAAAATATTAATTAGCTTACTTTATTTCCAGCAGCTGCATCACTAGTTACAAAAACTAATTTTCCGTCTGCATCATCTGCCATTAAAATCATTCCGTTGCTTTCTATTCCTTTCATTTTTCTCGGAGCTAAATTTGTAACAACTACAACTTTTTGTCCAATAATTGCTGACGCTTCAAAATGAAGAGCAATGCCGCTTACTATGGTTCTTTTCTCATCACCTAAATCCACTTCAAGTTTTAATAACTTGTCTGCTTTTTCAACCTTCTCAGCAGATAAAATAACTCCTGTTTTTAAATCTATTTTAGCGAAATCATCAAATTGAATTATTGGTTTTTTTTCTTCTGCTTTTTCAATTGATGTATAATCACTGTTAGTATTAGTTGCCTCATTCATTTTTTTACTTTTCATTTTTAATTTTTCAATCTGAGCCGCCACTTCTTCATCTTCAATTTTTCTAAATAATAATTCAGGAGCTCTTAAAGAATATCCTACACTTAATAAATTCATTTTTCCTGCATGTTCCCAAGAAAGCATTTTGTCTAATACCTTCATCATGTAACACATTTTTTGAGCAGTAAATGGTAAAAATGGATTTATGAGAATTGATAAATTTGCACATAGTTGCAAACAAAAATGCAGACTATTATCAATTTTCTGTTGAGCTTCTGGAGTAGGTTTTCCATCTTCACCTAGTTGCTTTGCTACTATCCATGGCTCTTTGTCTTGCATGTATTTATTACCCTTTCTTGCAAGATCAATAACATCAAAAAGAGCATCACGGAATTTATATCCCTCAATATTATTTTCAATATTACCTTTTGTTCTTTGAATGTCGGCGACTAACTGTTTATCTGCATCATCAATAATATCGGAATGCAATGGAGGTACTTTACCATTACAAAGCTTGTGCATGAGTACAAAAGTTCTGTTTACAAAATTCCCAAAAACCGCAACAAGCTCACTATTTAAAGCATCTTGAAATCCCTTCCAGGTAAATTCACTGTCTTTTGTTTCTGGTGCAATTGCAGTAAGATAGTAACGGAGGGCGTCTACCATCATATTACCACCATTTACTTTTTTTACAAAGTCTGTAATGTATTCATCCATCTCAATACTCCATCCTCTGCTTGTGCTCATTTTGTCACCTTCTAAATTCATGAATTCGTTGCTTGGAACATTTTCAGGTAAAATATTTCCATGAAGTTTTAGCATCACAGGAAAAATAATACAATGAAAAACGATATTGTCCTTTCCAATAAAATGAACAAGTTTGGTTTCGTTATCTTCCCAATATGGTTTCCAATCTTTATTATTATTTATAGCCCATTGTTTTGTTGCACTGATGTAACCAATAGGTGCATCAAACCACACATATAAAACTTTGCCTTCTGCATCTGCAACAGGAACTTTTACACCCCAATCCAAATCTCTAGTAACTGCTCTTGGTTGTAAACCTGCATCAATCCAGCTTTTACACTGTCCTAATACATTTGTTTTCCAATCGTGTTGATGCTCTTCTAAAATCCAGTTGCGTAAAAAATCTTCATGTTTATCTAGTGGCAAATACCAGTGAGTAGTTTTTTTCTTAGCAGGTGTTTTTCCACTCAATGTGCTTCTAGGATTTATCAATTGCTCCGGACTTAAAGAGGTGCCACATTTTTCACATTGATCGCCATAAGCATTTTCGTAACTGCAAATTGGGCAGGTTCCAATAATATATCTATCAGCTAAAAAAGTTTTAGCTTCTTCATCAAAGAATTGTTCCGACTCTTTTATTTCGAGTTGACCATTATTGTTTAGTTGAGTAAAAAACTCTTGTGCAGTTTCGTGATGTATAGGCGAACTTGTACGATGATAAACATCAAAAGATATTCCAAGATCTTTCATGTTGCTTTCCAATAAAGCATGATATTTATCTACAATTGCCTTGGGAGTTGTTTGTTCTTTTATAGCCTGAATTGTTATTGCCGCACCATGTTCGTCGCTACCACATACAAAAACCACATCTCTTTGCTGTGCTCGTAAATAACGTACATATATATCTGCTGGCAAATAGGCTCCTGCAAGATGTCCTATATGCTTTGGACCGTTTGCATATGGAAGTGCTGAAGTTATTAAATATCTTTTCGGATTGTTCATTGTCGCAAAAATACCGCAAATAAGCACATTGAACAAAATAATACAACAAGTGATTTACATCAACTTCGAAGAAAAAATCTATAGCTTATTGCCTTCTTTTGGAAATACGATGGTTGGAGTATGTTTTTTGGCCTCTTCAAAATCCATTATAGCATATGAAATCACAATAATAACATCGCCTGGCTCACCTCTTCTGGCAGCTGCTCCATTTAAACAAGCCACCCCACTTCCTCTTTTACCTTTAATGAGATAAGTTTCAATTCTTTCGCCGTTATTTACATTTACGATGTGAACTTTTTCATTCTCTATCATATTTGCAGCATCCATTAAGTCTTCATCCAAAGTAAGACTTCCTACATAATTTAAATTAGCCTCAGTTATAACTGCTCTGTGTACTTTCGACTTAAGAATTTCTATCTGCATTGACATAAGATTTTCGCAAAGGTCATGAAAACTATTAAAATTATAAAATCAATTCTTCAATAATTTTTGATTGATTTGCTGCCCCTCTTCATTGATGATTTTAATGTAATAGGTCCCTTTTGATAAATGTCCTAAATGATTCCATCTGAAAGGATTATTCAAACCTTTTTTCACCACAACATTTTCTTTTTTTATTAGTTGTCCAATAGAATTGTATAAATAAAGTTGATTTACTCCAGAATGATTAGAGTGAATGTTTACATTTATTTCATTATTTAAAATTGGATTTGGATATACACTTACTTCAAAAGCAATATTGCAGTTGGAGACAATGTTGATCGAATTTGAGTAGAATTCACTTCCGTTTTCTTCAATAACTTTTAGTCTAAATAAACAATTCGCTAAGGTTGATTCATTGAATGTAAAAGCATAATTATTTTCAGAATCTTTCAAAGCGTTCAGCGTTCCAATCGTATTGTAATTAATTCCATCCTGGCTATATTGGATTTCGTATTTCCGTATGCTTAACTCGTTTGTTGTTGTCCAATTTAGAAGATAATTGCAATTTGAAGAAGAGCCAGTGAATGCTAAAATTTTTACTGGCAAAATAATCGAATTTGAGATAGTACCATTTTTATTTATAATCCAGTTATTAGGATCTATCACAATACCCGTTGGGGTTTTGTTATAGTTGAATTGAAAAATCTGATCGTTGCTATTTAGATTTATTAGCACAGTCGTATCACCTTGATTGGAAGTTATTTTTAATTCTAATAAACCTTTGAAAAAAGAGGTATAAGTGCTGGCGCTTACATTTTCACTAACGGAAAGCAATAAGGTATTTGCAGTAGATTTGTAATAAGTCACATTGTACGTTGGATAGCCTTGTCCATAGTACCATTGCGTAAAGAAGTCTGCAAAACTTTTATTGCAGGTAGCTTCGGCAACATTTTTAAAATCTTCTCCAGTAGCTACTGAATCTTTGAATTGAGTTTGAAAATTTTTCAGAGTTTTGAAAAATAAACTATCACTTTGCATTTCAAATCTAAGGGTATGAATAATGGCGGAACCCTTATCGTAACTAAGCTGGCTACTAAAAATTCTATTTTCATCATAAACTGAGGCATCAGGAACATATACGCTACCGGATGATGATCTCATTACATTAGAATGAACACTTAACATAGAAGCAGCTGCTGAGGTTGAAAATAAATTAGGCAATTTTTCTGCCATCAAATATTCGGAATAAGAAGCAAATCCTTCATTTAACCAAATATCATTCCATTTTGCACAAGTAACATGATCGCCAAACCATTGGTGCCCCAATTCATGAGCAACAATTGATTCGCCGTAACAATTACTGCACATGGTTGTCATAGTTTGATGTTCCATGCCACCGCTAATTTCTGCAGTACTGTGACCATACTTCTCATCATAAAATGGATATAGTCCATACAACTCACTTAGCTTTTCAACAAAAGCAGGAGTTTTATCTAAATTGGTTTTATTGCTTGATAGAAAACTCTGACTGTTTGGAATATAATGTAAAATCAAAATTGAATCTGGACTAATAGCTGCCGGCTTTGCATAGTTTTTATACTCCTGATAATTACCTACGGCTATACTTGGCATATAATAATTCATTGGATGGTTGCTATGCCAACGATAACGAACTTTGTTGTTAGCCAAATTATCAACACCTAATAAATTTCCATTTGATCCTACTTTATTGGTATTACTTGTTGTAACCCAAATATCAGTTGAATCTATTTTATCGCTTAAAATTTGTTTGATGGGGAACCATTCTCTTGCTTGGTAGCTCTCAGATAAAGTGGCTGTATAACTTAATGTATTGTTGCTGGCTGTTCCAGCATAAACACCGCTGTTACTGATTGTGGTTCCTTTATAAAAAATAAGTACAGAGAAAAAACTATTCGTAGGAATGGAAGGAGATAGTTTTACAATCACATGATCATTGGATTGAGAAAATGTTTTTTTTACGCCATCAACAAAAATCGAATCAACAGTCATGTTGCTTTTTAATTCTGTTACAAAGCTATCAACATCCGAAACGGCTTTGGAAACAGTACAACAACTCCCAGAAATAAAATAATTGTTTGCTTCTGCTGCAATATCTAATTTCAAATACTTGATATCGTATTTGTTCATAGTTGGATATTGAAGATAATTTACCCTTTGTGTACTATTTGAAATGTGAGAGCGCTTACAATTTTCCTTATAAGTATTTTGTGCAATTATGCTATTACATAAAAAAATCAACATAAAAAAAACGTAGAAATTTTTCATAAACTATTTTTTAAAATTGGAAAGCAAATATAGGCTTTCAAGAATATTATTTATAGTATCCTAGTAGTTTCTAATACTTACTTATTCATCGGTTTAAGCTTTTTCAAAAATCATTAAATAAAATTCAACAAACAGTTATTATTTTAAAAAGGAAGGCCTTTTTTTGGTGTACATTTGTGATAATAAAAAAACAATGGCTACTCCCCCAAAAAAGAATAAATCAATTGATGAAAATCAAGAATTCATTGAAGTAATAGGTGCTCGTGAACACAATCTAAAAAATCTTGACATCAAGATTCCTAAAAACAAATTGGTGGTTTTTACAGGTGTAAGCGGTAGCGGAAAATCTTCATTGGCATTTGATACTATTTATAATGAAGGGCAAAGAAGATACATGGAAAGCTTTTCGGCATACGCCCGTCAATTCATGGGGGATATGGAAAGGCCAGATGTTGATAAAATTTCAGGACTTTCTCCTGTGATTTCAATTGAACAAAAAACAACGAATAAAAATCCAAGAAGTACTGTTGGTACAATTACAGAAATTTCAGATTTCTTAAGATTGTTGTTTGCAAAAATAGGAGAGGCTCATAGCTACAACACAGGAAAAAAAATGGTGAAGTTTAGTGAAGAAGAAATTGTGGATTCCATCTTTGAGCGATTTAAAAATAAAAAAATCAGTTTACTGGCACCGTTAGTTAGAGGAAGAAAAGGACATTACAGAGAATTATTTGAAGATATTCGAAAGAAAGGTTTTTTGAAAGTAAGAGTTGATGGTGAGGTTTTAGATCTAAAAGCTAAAATGCAATTAGATCGATATAAAATTCATGATATAGAAGTTATTGTAGACAGACTACAAGTAACTGATGACATGAAAGTGAGATTAAGCCAAAGCGTTCAGCAGACTTTAAAAATGGGTAAAGATTTATTGTTTTTATTAGTGAATGATGAAAACACTATTACCCAATATAGCAAACAATTAATGTGTTTGGAAACTGGAATAAGTTATGAAGAACCTTCGCCCAATTCCTTTTCATTTAATTCACCTTATGGCGCTTGCCCAACCTGTAAAGGATTAGGAACAATCTATCAAATAAACATGGAAGCCATCATACCAGATGATACAAAGTCTGTGAATGAAGGGGGTATTGTTCCTCTAGGAGAAGTAAGAGAAGCTCAGTCTTTCAAACAAGTGCAAAGCTTGGCTAGAAAAAATAAAATAAATTTAGATAAGCCCATCAATACATTGACGCCTTCTGCTCTAAATTTACTGCTGTATGGCTCCGAACAAAAAGACGAAAATTATTTGGAAGTAGAGATGGAAGAATCACTCCCTTCTTCATCATTATATCAAGATTACGAAGGCGTTGTTAATTTAGTGAAAAGATGGTTTAATTCAACAAACACTTCTGAGGCAATTAGAGATTGGGCAGAGAAATTCATGAGCTTAAAAGAATGCAATACCTGTAATGGTTCGCGATTAAAAAAAGAAAGTCAGTGGTTTAAAATTGACAATAAAAATATTGCAGAATTAAGTGATTTCGATTTGTCGGTTTTAACGGAATGGTTTTTTAATATTGAAGATAGATTATCTAAAAAACAAAATAGTATAGCCAAAGATATACTTAAAGAAATCAGAGAGCGTTTAGGGTTTTTGATGAATGTAGGATTGACTTATCTTAGTTTATACAGACCTTCAAAGAGCTTGAGTGGAGGAGAGTATCAACGAATAAGATTAGCCACTCAAATCGGATCCCAATTACAAGGCATTACTTATATTTTAGATGAGCCCAGTATTGGATTGCATCAAAGAGATAACATGCGATTAATTACCGCACTTTGCAATTTGAGAGATATTGGAAATAGTGTTTTAGTTGTAGAGCATGATAAGGATATTATGATGGCTGCTGATTATTTAGTCGACATTGGTCCAAGAGCGGGTAAGCATGGAGGTGAAATTGTTTCACAAGGTTCTCCAAAAGAATTGTTGAAATCTAATTCAGATACAGCTCTTTATTTAAATGGAAAGAAACGCATTCCTGTTCCGAAGGAACGAAGAAAGGGTAATGGGCAGTTCATCCAATTAGAAGGCGCTACTGGAAACAATCTTAAAAATGTTACTGTAAAAATCCCATTGGCTAAATTTATTGTCGTTTCGGGTGTGAGTGGTAGTGGAAAATCTACTTTAGTGAATGAAACATTATATCCGATTTTAAATCAACATTGTTATCACTCCAAAACCAATCCGCTTCCATACAAATCTGTAAACGGACTAGAACACATTGATAAAGTCATTGAAATAGATCAGAGTCCAATAGGCAGAACACCAAGAAGCAATCCAGCTACTTACTGCGGATTTTTTACTGACATTAGAACGCTTTTTGCATCAGTACCAGAAGCAAAAATTAGAGGTTACAATGCAGGAAGATTTTCATTCAATGTAAAAAGTGGAAGGTGTGAAGTTTGCGAAGGGGGCGGAATGCGTGTAATTGAAATGAATTTCTTGCCAGACGTAATGGTTCATTGCGAAAAATGTAACGGAAAAAGATACAATAGAGAAACCCTCGAAATAAGATATAAAGGGAAATCTATCAGCGATGTTTTAAACATGACAGTAGATGAAGCAGTTGATTTTTTTAATGCTGTCCCATACATCTACAGAAAAATAAAAGTGTTGCAAGAAGTTGGCTTAGGATATATTACACTTGGTCAAAGTGCTGTTACATTAAGTGGAGGCGAAGCGCAGCGAGTAAAATTAGCCACGGAATTAGGAAAAAGAGACACTGGAAAAACCTTTTATATTTTGGATGAACCGAGCACTGGTCTTCATTTTCAGGACATTGGATTATTGCTGGATGTGTTAAACAAACTAGTAGAAAGAGGCAATACAGTTTTAGTCATTGAGCATAATCTTGATATTATAAAGGTAGCCGATCATGTAATTGATATTGGACCAGAGGGTGGCAAGGGAGGAGGCAAGGTTTTATTTGAAGGAGAGCCGGAGTTCATTTCTGTCTCAAAAGAAAGCATAACTAAAACTTACTTATTAAACGAATTGAATAATAATTAGGTACTATACTTTTATCTAATAAAGAATTATTGTCCTATTTTGCTAATACTTCCTGAATTAATTTTTCTTCAAAATTGTATTACTATAAATGTTGACAATGGAACAAATAATCCATTTCTTTACACACTATTATAAATAACTCCGATTCATACATAGCCACATATGGAAAATTGTAAAAGATTAAAATAGTTTTTCTACTCTCCGCTCATTGATTAAATTCATTCCAGGCTTTTTGCCAATTTCAAAACTTCCATACTGCTCATCAATACCGAGGAACTTTGCGCCGTTCAATGTTGCCCATTTTAAGGCATCTTCCATTGAGATTGTTGCATTCGATTCCAAAATTGTATTTATTTCTCCCATAATTGATAAATGTTCATTGGAAGCTAAACTATCGGTACCGATTACAAGATTACATTGCTGTTGAACAAATAAATTTACATCAGGCAAATCGCCACTTATATATTTATTAGCATTTGGACATAAACAAAAAAACAAATTATCCAATTGCTCTTTATATTTTTCTTTAGTGCTTACAATATCGCTTTCGTTTGTATGTAAATTATGCACCAATAAAAGCTTTTGTGCATTATTAAAATGAGGCAAAAGTGTCAATAAGCTGCTTTTGTACTGTGGATCAAAAAAATCGATATTTATATTTAATTTATTATAGAGCTCTAAAAAACCACCTTGCTTGCTTCTGTAAAAATCATTTTCATCCTGCGCCTCTTGATTATGCATGCTGATGATAGCATTTTTTTCGAAATCAATGATTTTTTGCATTAACACTTGAGATACGGAATAAGGGGCATGAGGAACAATAGAGTTGTTTGAATGTAAAGCGGAAAATTCTTTAAAAAGGAAATTAGATTGTTCAAATCTTTTGTCTGCAACTTCAAGAGGAAAGCCACTTACTTCAATGAAATTATGATAATATAATTTGCCTTTTCTTTTTTGTGGAATTGATAAATTAGTATTGCAAATATCTCCAACTGCTACAATTCCATTTGCAATCATTTCATGCTCTGCTATTTCGATTGCCTGTTCTATAATTTCTTTTTCTGCTTCTCTTTTGCCCATTACACCTAACAAAAATTCGATCAATCCCGTTTCTTTGGGAATCATTCCTTTCATGTGGGAAAGCTCTACATGACAATGGCAATTGATAAATCCCGGAGAAAGAATACCCTCGTGAAACTTAACATCTTCTCCGGCCTCAGCTCTCTTGATAACATCAATTATAGTATTATTTTGATCTAAAATCAATACAGAATTTGCAGGTAAAAACTGATGTCCATTAAAAATCTTATCGGCTGTTAATTTTCTATACAAAATGATTGATTGATATACTGTAAATTTGCATGCTTTGGTTCAAGTGAGCCAATTAAAGTTAAAATTACAGTATGTTAGATAAACTGGATGCAATAAAAGCAAAATTTGATAATCTTGGGGTAGCACTTACCAATCCTGATATTGTGGCCGACAATAAAAAATTTAGTGCGATGAGTAAGGAATACAGGAGTCTTGGCAAAATTGTGGATGTGAGAAATGCCTATGTTCAACTATTGGAAAATATTGATTTCAACAGGGAGGTGTTAAATGCTGATGATGAAGAAATGAGAGATTTGGCAAAAGTGGAGCTACCAGCACTAGAAACACAAAAAGAACAACTTGAAAAACAAATCAGAAATCTATTGATTCCAAAAGATCCTTATGATGAAAAAAATGCCATTTTGGAAGTAAGAGCAGGTACTGGTGGAGATGAAGCCTCTTTATTTGCTGGAAATCTTTTGAGAATGTATATAAAGTATTGTGAGAAAAAAGGTTGGAAAACAGCGTTGCTTAGTGAAAGTGAAGGAACGGTTGGTGGATATAAAGAAGTTCAATTAGAAGTGGTAGGCGATGATGTGTATGGCACTTTGAAATTTGAAAGCGGCGTTCATCGCGTGCAGAGAGTTCCTGATACAGAAGCTAGCGGACGTGTTCACACAAGTGCAGCTACAGTAGCAGTTATGCCTGAAGCAGAAGAAGTTGATTTTGAATTAAAAGAAAGTGATGTGAAAATGGAAACTGCTCGAAGCGGTGGTGCGGGCGGACAAAATGTAAACAAAGTAGAAACCAAAGTTTTCTTAACACACAAGCCTACAGGAATTGTGGTAGTTTGTCAAACGGAAAGAAGTCAGTTGGCAAATAGAGAAAAGGCAATGGATATGCTTCGTACAAAATTGTATGATGAAGAAGTTAGAAAGGCTGAAGAAGCGATCTCCCAAAAAAGAAAAAGTTTGGTAAGTACCGGCGATAGAAGTGCCAAAATTAGAACGTATAATTATCCTCAGGGAAGAGTTACAGACCATCGAATTGGTTTAACGGTTTATAATTTAGATGCCGTTTTAAATGGGGAAGTGCAGGAATTTATTGATGCCTTACAATTTGCAGAGAATGCAGAGAAATTAACCAACACATAAAAAATAATTAAGTCAAAAATATTTATCTTGTAAAATGGAAAAATTTTCAACTTCATTACCTGTTGCTATAGGATCAGACCATGCAGGGTTCGACTACAAAGAACAAATAAAAAACTTTTTATCAAGTCATAATATTTCTTTTCATGATTTTGGAACATTAATCAATGAGTCTGTTGATTATCCAGATTATGCTCATCCGGTTGCATCAGCAGTTGAAAAGAACGAAGCTGCTTTTGGAATATTGATTTGCGGAAGTGCCAATGGGGTTGCTATTACAGCGAATAAGCATCAAAATATACGAGCTGCCCTTTGCTGGAAAACTGAAATTGCAGCTTTAGCCAGACAACACAACAACGCAAATGTAATTTGTTTACCTGCCAGATTTATCAGCATTGAAGAAGCTTTAGAAATGGTTGACATTTTTATGAAAACTTCTTTTGAAGGTGGAAGGCATGAAAACAGAGTGAATAAAATCGCCTGCCATTAACTAAAATTATTTTTATGAAATCTTTCTTTTTCATTTTCTGTATAATGTTGACTTCAAGCTTTTCTTTTGGTCAAATTTATTCATCATCAAATTATGCCTCAGTAATATCGATTGAAGAATTGCAAAAGCATTTAACTATAATTGCAAGCGATGAAATGGAGGGAAGAGAAACAGGCACTCCTGGCCAAAGAAAAGCATCTGCTTACATAGAAAATCAATTTAAATCAATTGGATTAGAAGCCCCTAAACAACTTAAGGGCTATCAACAATTTTTTTCTTTAAATCAGGATTCGGCTTTGAAAGATTCACTGACTATTAATGGAGAAATTAAAAAATATGGCATTGATTATATTGGTAACGTGAGTCTAAACTCTACAGGTGTTTTTGCTTCGGACTCAATTGTTTTTGTTGGATATGGAATTGAAGATGATGTGTATAATGACTACCTTAAAAAAAACGTTGTGGGTAAAGTGGTTGTTTTTGTTAGTGGCGAACCCAAAAAAGGAAAAAAATATTTGATTAATCCAACAGGAAAGAAATCTGCTTGGACATCCTCAGGTCTTTCTAAAAAACTAGAGTTGGCAAAATTGAAAGGGGCTGTCGGTGCTATTTTTATAAATCTTCAGCAAGATAATTTTAGTGAAACGATTGTGAAGAATAGTTTATTTTCTGCTTTGAATTATATCGACAATCAAGAAGTTTCACAAAAAGTAAACTGCATTACAATTAGCCATTCATTAGCGACTCAAATTTTAGGAGATCAGTTTGATGATTATTTAGATGCAGCCAATAAAGGAAATTTGCTAAACGAAATTAATGTAGAAAAAGCTGCAAAGATTGAATACGAGTTTGCTAAAAAAACAAAAAACATTCTGGCTTCAAATGTTATTGGTATTATAGAGGGTACAGATAAGAAAAATGAATACGTTGTATTAAGTGCTCATTATGATCATTTAGGCAAAAAAAACGGGGTTGTTTATAACGGGGCAGATGATGACGGAAGCGGTACCGTAGCTGTAATTGCAATGGCATCAGCATTTGCTAAGGCAAAAAAAGAAGGCCACGGTCCAAGAAGAACAATAGTATTCATGACCGTTAGTGGTGAAGAAAAAGGACTTTGGGGAAGTGAATATTACAGCAATCATCCCGTTTTTTCTTTGGAGAAAACTTCTGTTGATTTAAATACAGATATGATTGGAAGAATTGATACAGAAAGAAAATTATCAGACACCCTGAATTATGTTTATGTAGTAGGGCATGATAAATTAAGCTCTGAACTGCCAATCATTAATGAAGAAGCAAACAAACAACATACAAAACTTACTTTAGATTATAAATTTGATGACCCAGAAGATCCCAACAGAATCTATTACAGAAGCGATCATTATAATTTTGCAAGAAAAGGAGTTCCTGTATTATTTTTTTATGATGGTATGTTGTTGGCAGATTATCATCAACCAACAGATGATGTAGAAAAAATCAATTGGCCCCTTTATCAAAAAAGAGCACAAATGATTTTTCATACAGCCTGGGAAATTGCAAATAGAGATGAAATGCTTGTAAGAGATAAACCGCTGCCTGTTGGGAATCGATAAGATTTTACATACAAAAAAGCAACACATTATTTACGTAAAACTTTAACTTGGTTAATATGAAATCATATTGTTTGTTAGTAGTAAGTTTATTATTGGCGATGCAATCTTTTTCTCAATCAAAAACAAAAAAAGAAATCATCCAGATTTTAAAAACACAAGATGAGGCCTGGAATAAAGGAGATATTGAAGGTTTTATGCAAACTTATTGGCAAAATGATTCACTGATGTTTATTGGAAAGTCTGGTGTTACATATGGTTGGCAAAACACACTGAATAATTACAAAAAAGGATATCCAGATACAACGTCAATGGGTAAGTTAGATTTCAAGTTGATTAATATTCAAAAGCTTTCTCGTCGTTACTATCATGTGGTTGGTAAATGGCATTTAAAGAGAACAATTGGAGATTTACAAGGTCACTTCACACTGCTTTTAAAGAAAATAAAAAACCGCTGGTATATTATTGCAGATCATAGCAGTTAATTACAGCTTCCATCTTTTTTTGAGGTGCTTCACCAAAAAATAAAAAGTTACAATCAAACAGATGTAATAAACAATATTTTTCCAGGTGGGACTACCTTCAAAAAATCCTAATCCAAAATAAATTCCCAAGTAGCAGTTTGCCATCATCCATAATAGAACAATTGAAATAGTATTTACGATTAAAATCAGAAATCCTCTTGTGTCGTCTTCCATGCCAAAAATGTTTTTAAATTAAAACTGTACTATTCGAATAGGCTAAAATACCATTAATTTTGTGGAGATGCCAAGATTTAATAAAAACGACACTATTAATTTAATAAGCAAGCTCAGTTTCACAAGAGTTTGGAATGGAATAAAAGTTTTATCCAGTTTTTATTTAACTCAGCTTTTCAATAAGCCCATTCAATGGGGTTTGCCAGTTTCCATTTCATTTGAACCTACTACGAGTTGTAACCTCCGTTGTCCCGAATGCCCAAGCGGATTAAGGGCTTTTTCCAGACCAACCGGCATGTTAGAAGATAGTTTTTTTACCAAGACCATAGATGAAATTCATCAACATATTTTGTATTTGATATTTTATTTTCAAGGGGAGCCGTATTTAAATCCGGATTTTTTAAATATGGTAAAATATGCTTCCTCAAAAAAAATTTATACAGCCACCTCTACAAATGCGCATTATCTTAC
>CANGGD010000027.1 GCA_947453295.1 Chitinophagaceae bacterium
ACTAATGAACTAGATAAAAAGCCAAACAAACGAAGTAACCTCACCCTTAACGGCGTTACCAGTTTTTCAAAACGAAGTGTATTGGTATTGTAATAGTATTTTATTTTCTTCATGAAAGAGTATATAATGGCCCAAGTTTCTAAATTGAGCAGCTAAATTCAAAAAAACTCATTGGTTATTATTAAATTGCAAAGCAACAAATTTATTACTAATTATTAGCAAGGCAATATACATATTTAGCTTCATAATTCAACAATAGCAAAGCTTACAAACAATCAAATATCATGACCGCAAACGAGATTAGACAACATTTTCTAGATTTTTTTAAATCCAAACAACATATTATTCTTCCATCGGCTCCGATTGTTGTAAAAAACGACCCTACATTATTGTTTACTAATGCAGGTATGAATCAGTTTAAAGATTATTTTTTGGGCGATAAAATCGCACCATCCAAACGAATAGCTGATACGCAAAAATGTTTAAGAGTAAGTGGAAAGCATAACGATTTGGAAGAAGTGGGTGTAGATACCTATCATCATACAATGTTTGAAATGCTAGGTAATTGGAGTTTTGGTGATTATTTTAAAACTGATGCAATTGCCTGGGGATGGGAATTTTTAACCGACGTTCTCAAACTCGATAAAGACAGATTATACGTAACTGTTTTTGAAGGGGATAGCAAAGAGCAATTGCCAGTAGATGAAGAAGCAATGTCTGAATGGAAGAAATGGATTGGACATGACAGAATTTTGATGGGAAACAAAAAAGACAATTTCTGGGAAATGGGCGATACCGGTCCTTGCGGACCTTGTACTGAAATCCATGTGGATTGCAGGCCTGACGAAGAAAGAAAAGCAGTTGCAGGTAGCAGTTTGGTAAATAAAGACCATCCTCAAGTTATTGAGATATGGAACATAGTTTTCATGCAGTTCAACAGAAAAAAAGATGGAAGTCTTGATCCACTTCCTTCTCAGCATGTTGATACAGGTATGGGATTTGAAAGACTGGTGAGAGTAATGCAAAACAAAACAAGCAACTACGACACAGATATTTTTTCAGAAACAATTAAAAAAACAGCAACCATTTGCGGCAAAAATTATTTGGCTGGTGATGATAAAGAAAGCATTGCATTTCGTGTATTAGCAGATCATATTCGTGCTATTGCATTTAGTATTGCAGACGGGCAATTACCTTCCAACACTGGTGCTGGGTATGTCATTAGAAGAATATTAAGAAGAGCTGTTAGATATTATTATTCTTACTTAGATTATAAACAACCGCTATTATGTCAATTGTTGCCATTGATTGCAAAACAATTTGAAAATGTATTTCCTGAATTATTTCAACAACAAGATTTCATTATAAAAGTAATTAAAGAGGAAGAGGATGCTTTTTTGAGAACTTTGGAAAAGGGATTAAAAAAGATGGATGTTATTGTTACTCAATCTAAATCAAACAAGACAAATAGTATTAATGGCACGGATGCATTTGAGTTACTAGATACTTATGGTTTCCCGATTGACCTTACGATCTTGATTGCTCAAGAAAATAATTTAACTGTTGATGAAGATGCCTTTGAATCAGAAATGCAAATTCAGAAAAACAGAAGTAGAGCAGCTACCACATTAGATACTGGAGACTGGCAAATTGTTAAAGAAGGAAATGGATTAGGTTTTGTTGGCTACGAATTATTAGAAGTTGATACCGCCATCTTAAAATATAGAATGGTAAAAGGGAAAGGAAAAGAATTGTATCAAATCGTTTTGGAATCAACTCCTTTTTATGCTGAAAGTGGAGGTCAAGTCGGTGATAATGGTTTGTTAATCATAAATGGCGAAACGATTGAAATCGTTGATACCAAAAAAGAAAATGATTTGATTATTCATTTTGCTGAAAAAATCCCAACTGCTTTATCCGGCTCTGTTCATGCAAAAGTGAATGCTGATAACAGAAAAAATATAACCCTACATCATAGCGCTACACATTTAATGCATGCAGCACTTCGCAAGGTATTGGGTACACATGTTGCACAAAAAGGCAGCATGGTAAATGATGACCAGCTTCGTTTTGATTTCTCCCATTTTTCAAAAGTGAGTTCTGAAGAATTAACTCAGGTAGAAAAAATAGTGAATCAAAAAATAAGAGAAAATATTCCTGTAGTCATAAAATCAATGCCGAAGGAAGAAGCTGTGGCAACGGGTGCTATGGCATTGTTTGGAGAGAAGTATGGTGATGTAGTAAGAGTGGTGATTATGGATCCCAATTATTCTATTGAGTTGTGTGGCGGTACGCATGTTGCTTCCACCGGAGAAATAGGATATTTTAAAATAACGAGTGAGTCTGCCGTTGCGGCTGGTGTTAGAAGGGTTGAAGCTACTGCTGGAGAAGCTGCAGCTCAACTAATACAAGAGCAAACAATTTTAATTCAAACTATCAAGGAACAATTAAAAAATCCTAAGGATATCGAAAAGGCAATTGAAAGTTTATTGATTGAAAATAATTTACTGTCTAAAAGAATTGAATCATTAGAAGCCAAAGAAATAGTCGTAAAAAGAAATGAATTATTGTTGAAGGCCACAATAAAGAACGACGTTTCCTTTATTGGCGAAATTATTGAGGTTCATTCTGCCGATGCTTTAAAGAAATTATGTCTAGAATTAAAATCTTCACTAGCTGAACATATTATTGTGTTATGTGCCAACATTAATGGAAAAGCATCCGTTGCTATAGGTATTAGTGAAGGTATGATGGAGCAAAAAAAGACAGATGCCTCAAGCATTATAAAAAACATAGTAAGTCCTTTGATTAATGGCGGTGGTGGTGGTCAGAAAACATTAGCCATTGCAGGTGGGCAGGATGTGACAAAATTCCAAGAAGTGATTCAATCGTTGGAAAGCTTGTAAACTACAACAATACTTTACGGTCAAAAAAAATCCCGATTATCTTTGATAATCGGGATTGTATGAGATAGAAATTTATTTCTAATAAAAGGATTACTCTGCAGAAGGAGCTTCTTCTGTTGAAGCGCTTTCTCCCTCATTGTTATCCATTTTAGCTTTTAAACCAGCTAAAACACCTAAATCACCCAAAGTTGCTTTTTCAACTTTACTTTGAATGTTTTTAACTGCTTTCTTAGTTTCTTCAGCTGCAACTTTCTTTTCTTTCATCTCAGCTTGTATTTCTTCTTCTTTTACTTGTTCCCACAAGCGAGTGTGACTAAGAATGATTTTCTTGTCATTACGATCAAATTCGATAACCATGAATTGAGCAACTTCATCAGCTGCAATCATTTTTTCATCTTCTTTCATCAAATGACGAGCAGGAGCGTATCCTTCTAATCCATAAGGCAATTGAATCACAGCACCTTTCTCATCTTTTTTAACAACAGTTCCTTCATGTATAGAACCTATAGTGAAAACTGTTTCTAAAGAATTCCAAGGATCTTCTTCAATTTGCTTATGTCCTAATTGTAATTTACGTCCTTCTTTATCAATACTTAAAATGATAACTTCAATTTCTTTTCCAACTTTTGTATACTCATTTGGATTATTGAAACGCTTTAACCAACTTAAATCAGAGATATGAATCATACCACCAATACCAGTTGCTAATTCAACAAACACACCATATGGAGTAATGTTTTTTACAACACCCATATGACGACTGTTCTCAGCATATTTTTCTTCAATAATATTCCAAGGATCTTCAGTCATTTGTTTGATAGATAAACTCATTTTACGAGTTTCTTTATCAAGGGTAACAACTTTTGCTTCATGCTCATCTCCTAATTTGAAGAACTCTTTCGCATTAACAGGAGTGTTTGCCCAACTAATTTCACTTACGTGAACTAAGCCTTCAACACCTGGCATAATTTCCAAGAATGCTCCGTAATCTTCAATATTTACAACTTTACCTTTGATGATTTCACCTTCTTTAAGACTTTCTGCTAAAGTATCCCAAGGATGAGGAGTTAATTGTTTTAAACCTAAGCTAATACGTTTTTTATCATCATCGAAATCAAGTACTACAACATTGATTTTTTGATCAAGTTTTAATACTTCAGATGGATGATTGATACGTCCCCATGAAATATCTGTGATATAAAGTAAACCATCTAAACCACCTAAATCTAAGAATGCTCCAAAATCTGTAATGTTTTTGATAGTTCCTTCTAGTACTTGACCTTTTTCTAATTTACCAATGATTTGAGCTCTTTGCGCTTCAATATCACTTTCAATTAATGCTTTGTGAGAAACAACTGCATTCTTAATAGTTTCATTGATTTTAACTACTTTGAATTCCATTGTTTTTCCAACAAATTGATCGTAATCCGTAACAGGCTTCACATCAATTTGAGAACCTGGTAAGAATGTTTCCATTCCAAATACATCAACAATCAATCCGCCTTTAGTTTTGCTGGTAACCAAACCAGTAACAATTTCACCGGTTTTATTTACTTCCATGATTCTTTCCCAAGCTCTAGTAATCTTTGCAGACTTACGACTTAGGTGAAGATTACCTTCTCTGTCTTCTTTCTCAACGACCATTACTTCAATAACATCTCCCACTTTAATACCACCTGGTACGTCTCTGAATTCGTTCAATGAGATTAAACCATCACTTTTAAAACCAATGTTTACTACTGCATCAGTTTTAGTTAATGATTCGATGGTTGCTTGAATCATTTCACCATCTGTAATTTGTTTGAAAGTGTTATCATACACTTTGTCGTATTTCGCTTTTTCTTCTGAAGAATAAGCTACTACGTTACGTTTGTCACGACTCCAATCAAAGTCGTCATGCGCTGTTTCAATAACTGGCTCATGTTTTTTAGCTACTGGAGCTGGATTGTTTTCTTCAACAGATTCGTTTGTTGTCGCAGTGGCTTCGGCATCCATAGATGACATTGGCTCCTGTTCTTCTGCGTTTAGTTGTTTTAAAATAAAAAATGACATAAAATTATATCCCGTGGATTTTTTAACGGGGGTGCGAAGGTAATACATAATTTTTAAAAAAACGAGCAAAATCAATAGGGAAGCCATTTTTTTTCCAACCCATCTATGAATATTTCGGGTTGAAATTTGTTTTAGTTTTAAAAAACGGGTTGATTTGTTGATTTTTGTTATGTTTTTAATATTTCATTTTTAAAATCATCAATTTTATCCGAAATTTGCCCATAAAAACAAATTATAAATGTCAATTGAAATAAAAGTCCCTACAGTAGGAGAGAGTATTAGTGAAGTCACTTTGGTAAAATGGCTAAAATCTGAAGGCGAGTGGGCTGAAAGAGATGAAGTAATTGCTGAATTAGAAAGCGAAAAAGCAACTTTTGAAATTAATGCTGAACAAGCAGGAGCTATAAAACAAATTGCTAAAGAAGGGGATACTTTGGCTATTGGAGATGTGGTTTGTTCGATTGACACTTCCGCTGAAAGGCCCGCAAATATTGAGAAGCCAGCACCACCCGCTGAAAAAGCTGCTCCAGTTGCAACTCCAGCAAAAGAATCTACACCATCAGAAATAAAAGCAACACCTGTTGCAGCTGCAATAATTGCAGATAAAAAAGTGGATAGCAAAAAAATCACGCCATCGGGGTCTAATGGAAAAATTTTCAAGCAAGATGTATTGGAAGTATTAGCAAATCCAGGCAAAAAACCAGGAACAGTTGCTTTTAGCAGAGAAGACAGACCCGAAAAAATGAGCAACCTCAGAAAAACAGTTAGCAGAAGATTAGTAGAGGCTAAAAATACTACTGCCATGTTGACCACTTTTAACGAAGTGGATATGGGTCCAGTAATGGAAATCAGAAAAAAATTCAAAGATAAATTTAAGGATCAACACGCCGTTAACCTTGGATTCATGAGCTTTTTCACTAAAGCTTGTTGTTATGCATTACAAGAATTCCCCGCTGTTAATGCTTACATTGATGGAGAAAATATTATTTATCATCAATATTGCGATGTGTCAATTGCAGTAAGTGCTCCAAAAGGATTAGTGGTTCCTGTTATTAGAAACGCTGAGAGTTTAAGCATGGCAGAAATTGAAAAAGCAGTAGTCGAATTAGCAACAAAAGCAAAAAACAACAAATTGACTATTGAAGAAATGACAGGCGGCACTTTTACTATAACAAATGGAGGAATATTTGGATCAATGATGAGCACTCCAATCATCAATATTCCACAAAGCGCTATATTAGGAATGCATAATATTGTTGAAAGACCAATGGCAGTAAACGGACAAGTGGTAATAAAACCAATGATGTATTTAGCGCTTAGCTATGACCATAGAATTATCGACGGAAGAGAATCTGTTGGTTTTTTAGTGAGAGTAAAACAATTATTGGAAAACCCATCACTCATGCTTTTTGGAAAAGACCCAATAGATGCACTACTAGAATTGTAATTAAAAAATTTAAATCAATCCCGCAAGTGCGGGATTTTTTCATGAGTAAATACCATTCCTATTTAAATAATGCCCAAAAGCTGATAAAAGCATATCCTTCCGGAATGCCATTTTCGTTGTATCTGAAGAATTTTTTTTCGTCAGAAAAAAAATTCGGATCAAAAGACAGGAAAATGATTAGTAATCTTTGTTATCATTATTTTAGGTGTTATTATCTATTTGATGAAAACAAAAACTTGGAAGACAAAATTATTCAAAGTGTCTTTTTATGTGAACAGGAGTCAAATGATTTGTTAGCTTTTTTCGAACCCACTTTAAACGAAAAGATACAACTTCAGTTGAATGAGAAATTGACTCATGCAGGCCTAAGTATTTCAAACAGCTTTCCTTTTATAGATTTTGTCTCGCCTTTGATTGACAGTTCATTATTGATTCAGTCTTATTTTATACAACCTAATTTATTTGTGAGAATAAGGCCATCAAAAGAAAAAACTGTTTTGAATTCGTTGACAAAAGCAGGCTTGCCTTTTAAACTACTTGCAGAAAACTGTATTGAATTGGAAAATAGAACAAAAATTGAAACAGTTCTAAAAATCAACAAAGAAGCTGTTATACAAGATTATAATTCACAAAAAGTTTTTAATTTTTTCAGCCATCAACCATTTTCACAGGCTATTAAAGTTTGGGATGTTTGTGCCGCCAGCGGCGGTAAAAGCTTATTGTTGTATGATATCTTAAATGGCAAAATTAAACTAACGGTTTCGGACATCAGAAAAAATATTTTAGCAAATTTGAGAGATCGTCTTGGCCAAGCAAGCATTAATTTATATCATCAGTTTGTGCAAGATGTATCGCTTCAATCTGGGCTTCATAAAACAGATTTGTTTGATCTAGTGATTTGTGATGTGCCGTGCTCGGGAAGTGGCACCTGGGCTAGAACTCCTGAGCAAATCTTAAGTTTTGATCAAAACCAAATACAGGCTTTTCAAGCAAAACAAAAAGCCATCATTCAAAACGCAATTCCTCATCTACAATCATCAGGCTATTTGATTTATATTACTTGCTCTGTTTTCAAAATCGAAAACGAAGACATGACTGAACATATAGAGAAAAACTTTTCGTTAACAGTATTGGAATCAAAGTACCTGTGTGGTTACGAACAAAAAGCAGACACCATGTATGTTGCGATTTTCAAAAAAAATTAGTCTTTTAAAAATCTTTCACTCCAGATTTTTTTTCCTTGATCAATGATGTTTAAAAAATAAAAGCCTGCAGGTATTTTTTTCAACGGGATATCCAAATTTGTTTTCCCTTGAGAGAATGAAAAATTATTTTGATACACTTTTTGACCAGCAGTATTATAAATCAAAACAGTTGCATCTATAGAGTTTGTTAAGTTAGCCGTAAGCGTTACTGTATTTTGAGCAATTGGATTAGGATAAATGGAAAAACCTAAGTTTGTATTTGAAGTTGAATTACAGTTTTCTGAGAAAGCAATATAATTGCTATCTAAATAATAACTGGTATCTGCATTGATCTGTAATTTGTATCTATAGGTGGCTGATATTGCATTGGATTGACTAACGTCATCTACAAAACTAAAACTGTGAAAGCCAAAAGCAGAATCGTTTTTAAGTGAACCTATTGTAGAGTAATTACTTTCAAATGAAAATCTTCTTTCTATATTAATACTCATTGTTGAGTCCGATTTCACTACTAAGTTGATGTAATCTTTACAGTTATTAAAAGCTGCTTGATGTTGAAAGTATTTCTTTTGTAAACTAACAAATGCTTTTTTTGCATTTGGAATTCCATAGCCAATTCTGTTGTCGGGGTTTGAATATTTAGATCCACTTTTTTGCAACGCATCAATAATTGTCATATTAGAGGCTTCAGGAAAAGCTTGCCATAAACAAGTTGTAATGCCAGCCATATTCGGACACGCATAAGAGGTGCCACTTCCATAGGTAGGTGACCCATCTGTATCATTTGCCACTACTGCTCTTGAACCCACTGCAGCTACATTTGGTTTTATATCACCATCGCTACTTGGACCATAACTACTAAACGAAGCTACTCTTCCAAGTGTGTCAACTGCGCCAATTGCAAAAGCGCTGTCGGCATCGGCTGGAGTTGAAATATAATGCCAACTCGTTGCTCCTTCATTACCTGCAGCTACTACCATTAGCATTCCTTTTCTTGATGCTATGTTCATTGCTTTAGCACTCATTGTGGAATGACCATCCATTTCTTGATAAGTGTGATTAAAAATAGTATCGTCAAATTCAGTATAACCTAATGAAATAGAACAAATATCAACACCTAAACTATCGGCTCTTTCCGCAGCAACTACAAGATTATGTTCTTCAATCGGATATTCTGTATAAGCATCTTCGGTTCTAAATAAATAAAAAGAAGTTTTTGGAGCGGTTCCAATAAAGCGCCCTGGTAAGTTTGCAGATATGGCACTTAAACAATGCATGCCATGATTATAATCTTCCGAAACACTAATTTCATTATCTACAAAATCCCATGTACCAAGAATCTGATTGTTTAATCTGATACTATCGAAAGTGGGAAGTAAATCATAATGATAAAATCCTGCATCAAGAATGGCCATTTGCATTGTCTCTCCCCTAAATCCATGATTATGTAAAAAATCTCCTTTGTGTATTTTTACTTGTGCTGATGATAAACCATAATTGTAATAATCATTTACGCTTTGGCTTGTATAATTTTTATTGAAGGGTGTTATAGCATCATTATTTTTTGAAAACTTTTTGGAAAGCACTTGTTGCTTGGAGGCAATAGGAGAAACGGATTGAACAAAACCAAGTTGGTTAATTTGATTGATTGTGGAGGTGTCGGCAATCAGAATTGATACTTGATTGAGCCATTTTGATATATTTAAAATGGTAAGATTATTTAATGATTGAAGTTGATTGAGATAGGTTGATGACACAGGAAGATCTGAGCTGTCAATATTGATACCATACCTGCTTCTTCTTTGTAAAGCCTTCTGAGAAAGAAACTCCGAGGGATTGCTTATAGAAAAGGTATTGTTGTTTTTATCTTTAAACTGAACAATATATCTACTGTATTGAGCATAAGTCGTATGCAGACAAAACAAAAAACATCCAGATAAAAATAATTTCTTCACACAAATTATTTAAGTAAAATTAATGAGTATCATAAGCCCATTTCACTAAAGTGGCACCCCATGTAAATCCTCCGCCAAAAGCAGCTAAAACGATGTTGTCTCCTTTGTTTAGCTTTTTTTCCCATTCCCATAAGCATAATGGAATTGTTGCGGCAGTGGTATTGCCATACTTTTGAATATTAATCATCACTTTTTCTTTTGGTAAATTCATTCTGTTTGCCGTAGCATCAATGATGCGTAAATTAGCTTGGTGAGGAACTAGCCAAGCAATATCATCAGCAGTAAGATTGTTTCTCTGCATTAATTCATAACTCACATCAGCCATTCCTTTCACTGCAAACTTAAAAACAGATTGCCCTTCTTGATGAACAAAATGCTCTCTATTGGTAACTGTTTCTATAGACGAAGGTCTCAAAGATCCACCGGCTTTCATATGTAAGAAATTTCTACCTGCACCATCGCTTTTTAGTATACTATCTAACACGCCTGTTTTTTCTGCTGTAGATTCAAGCAAAACCGCACCTGCACCATCTCCAAAAATAACACATGTTGTTCTGTCTGTGTAATCAACAATAGCACTCATTTTATCAACTCCAACAACAATTACGTTTTTATATCTGCCACTTTCAATCATAGAAGCACCTAATGTAAGTGAATACAAGAAACCTGAGCAAGCGGCACTCACATCAAAACCAAAAGCGTTTTTCATTCCAGCTTTATCTGCTATTATATTTGCGGTAGCCGGAAACACCATGTCTGGCGTAACTGTAGCACATATAATACACTCAATATCTTCGGGCATCATGTTTTTTTTCTTCAAAATCTCTTTTACAGCTTCAACACCCATATCGCTACTTGCTAAACCTTCTCCTTTCAAAATTCTCCTTTCATCGATACCAGTTCTTGTTTTAATCCATTCGTCATTAGTGTCTACCATTGTTTCCAGAATTTGATTGGTTAATCTGAATTCTGGCACAAATGCACCAACTGAAGTGATTGCCGCGTAATTTTTTTCCATTTTTGCTGCTTTTTGCTTTTTTATGAGTTGTAAAAATAAGACAAAAAAACTTCAACTTTTTTTTAATGCTTTAGCTGATAATATTTTCTTATTTTCGCTAATATCAGTTTTGAGGTTATGTACGCATATTTAGAAGGAAAATTTACTTATAAAAGTCCTGCTCAAGTTTACCTAGATGTGAATGGAGTAGGGTATGAAGTAAATATTAGTTTACATACGTTTTCTGCCATCCAACAATTAAATCAGGGTAAATTATTTACACATCTTCAAGTAAAGGAAGATGGACATATTTTATTCGGATTCTTTGAAAAAGAAGAAAAGGAAATTTTTCTTCAACTCATCAGCGTTTCAGGCGTGGGAGCCTCTACTGCCAGAATGATGTTGTCTTCCATCAAACCGGAAGAAATCTCAAAAGCAATTGTTCAGGGAAATGTGAAATTGTTAGAAAGTGTGAAAGGGATTGGGAAAAAAACAGCAGAAAGATTAGTTTTAGAATTGAAAGATAAAGTAGCGAAGTCGGTTACAAGTGGAGGTTTTGCCGCCCATGTAATTAATAGTATAGAACAAGATGCAGCCATCGCTTTAACAGCCTTGGGCATTTCTAAGTCTCAAGCTGAACAAGCTGTTCAGAAAATTATAAAGATGGAACCAGACATTCATATTTTAGAAGATTTAATAAAAAAAGCATTAAAAGTCATTTGATAGAATTTTACCCTAATTAATTTACGGATGCAGTTTCATTCAAAATTACTGAACACAATTTTAAATAAGAATTTGTGTGCACTATTGCTATCTTTTGGTTTTTGCTTAACAGGAATGGCAAAAGCCCATTCTGTCAATACTTTTTTAGTAAGAGATACAGTTGTTAATCCTGAAGACTTGCACTATCCATTAAGCGATCGCATGGGAGATAGTTTATCTTCAATAGTATATAATAGTTTCGATTATTTTAATCCTTCAAATCAAAGAGATTCTATTGTTTTTGATTATGCTTCAAAAAAGTATATAGTGTATCAAAAAATTGGGAGTCTTTACTACAAAACTCCATTTAGCTATTCTTTTGAGGAATTTTGGGCCATAAAAAACAGGAAAGCAGAACTAGATTATTTTCAAATTAGAACCAACACAACAAGTTTATTGAATAGGGGCAGGTTTGTTAAGCCACAATTATCAATGACCGACAAATTATTTAATCGGATTTTTGGAAATGGAAAAATAGAAATCACACCTCAAGGAAATGTAGATGTAACTTTTGGATATCAAGGTCAAAAAATAGACAATCCAACATTGCCAGAAAGGGCAAGAAAAAATGGAGGATTAGATTTTCAGATGAATGCTCAATTGAATGTAAATGCCAATATTGGCGACAAATTAAAATTTCCCATTAACTACAACACACTTGCCAATTTTGAATTAGACAATCAATTAAAATTAGATTATAGTGGTCAATCGGATGAAATTATTAAAAGATTTGAAGCGGGAAATGTTTCATTTGCATCTAAAGGATCTTTGATACCTGGCGCACAACAATTATTTGGTTTAAAGACCCAAGTTCAATTTGGAAAGTTGTTTATTACTGGGGTATTAGCTAATCAAAAATCACAAAGACAAAATGTAAATCTTCAAGGTGGTACATCAGCAACACCTTTTGCTATTAAGGCTGATGAATATGAAGAAAACAGACATTTTTTAATTGGACAATATTTCAGAGACAACTACAATAAAATAATGTCTAATTTACCGGCCATCACTTCTCCTGTTCAAGTTTTAAGAGTAGAAGTTTGGGTGACCAATAAAAATGGAACTACAACAGATACAAGAGATATTGTAGGCTTAGCAGATTTAGGAGAATCAAATCCCTATCTCCAAGTACCTATTGTTAATGTGCTTACAAGCAATAATGTTCCTTCCAACGGAACCAATGATTTGTTGTCCAAAATTCTTAGTCTACCCAATTCAAGAAACTCCGCTTCGATTTACAGTAACATGATTTCAATCGGTTTAAGTCCCGTTCAGGATTTTGAAAAAACCTTTGCCAGAAAACTAGATTCCACTCAGTATATATTCAATAGACAATCAGGAATGCTTTCTTTGAGCCAGCCTTTACAAACTGATGAAGTGCTAGGTATCGCATATCAATATTCCTATAATGGAAGAATTTATCAAGTGGGTGAATTTTCACAAGATGTAACGCCAGACACTACTTCAGCTTCTCAAAAAGTATTGTTTCTTAAATTGTTAAAAGCCACTTCTCAAAGACCAGCGTTGCCAATTTGGAAATTGATGATGAAAAATGTGTACACCATTGGCTACGGCAATTTAACTCCAGCCGACTTTAAATTAGATGTGTTATTTGAAGAGCCTGGTCTTGGTGCCAAAAGATATGTTCCCTTTGGAGATAAGAGTTTAGGCACGCCTATTATTTCCTTAATTAATCTTGATCGACTGAATAGTCAAAACGATCCTCAGCCAGATGGAGTGTTTGATTTCGTGGAGGGCTTTACGGTAGTGTCTCAATATAGCAGAATTATTTTCCCTGTTCTTGAACCTTTCGGTAGAGATTTAGCCACAAAAGTATACACCACAATTCCGCCTTCTGCAAAAGATAGTTTCTTTTATGCTTTATATGATTCCATAAAAGCAGTTGCTCAGCAGTATCCAAATTTGAACCGATTTATTTTAAAGGGAATGGCAAAAACATCCGGCACTTCGGATATTAGTATCGGTTACAATATACCAAAAGGATCTGTTCGCGTTACAGCTGGTGGCAGAACTTTGCAGGAAGGAATAGATTATGATATCAATTATGATCTCGGAACTATAAAAATGACAAATCAGGCGATTTTAAATGCCGGACTTCCTGTACAAGTCAACTTTGAAAACAATGCTTCCTTTGGATTACAACAAAAGAATTTCCTGGGTTTACGATTTGATTATTTAGCTAAAGATTCAAAGAAAGAACAATTGGCTTTGGGTGCAACAATTGTGCGTTTAGGGGAAAGGCCTTATTTCACTAAAGTAAATTACAATGAAGAGCCTATTAGAAATACAATGTATGGCTTTGATGCGAATTACAGAAAGGAGCTACCTCGGTTAACAAAATTAATTGACAAACTTCCTTTTTACAGTACAAAAGCAGGATCATCAATGAATGCTTATTTTGAAGGCGCGTATTTAAAACCTGGGCATGCTCCTCAAATAGGTAAAGGATCTAACGGTGTTGTATATATTGATGATTTTGAAGGTAGCAAATCTGGTATCGACCTGAGATTTCCTTTAATAAGCTGGGCATTGGCTTCAACTCCTGCACATTCAACAGATATCAATGGAAATGAATTATTTCCAGAAGCAACACTCAACAATAATTTAGAATACGGAAAAAATAGAGCTAAATTAGCCTGGTACCAAATTGAGCAAACTTTACAACAGTCTGATGCTGCGAATAACCCTATTCGTGATCCAAATGAATTAAGCGATCCTAGAGTAAGGCCTGTTTATCAAAAAGAAATATTCCCGCAAAAAACAACAGGATTTGGCGAAAGTCAATTGGTTACTTTTGATCTTGCTTATTATCCTAAAGAAAAAGGTCCTTATAATTATCAAGATAGCTCTAATGTATTAAATGCAGATGGGACTTTCAAAGACCCTAAATCAAAATTTGGAGGATTGATGAGAAGCATTGATCAAACAGATTTCGAAACCAGTAATATTGAGTTTATAGAATTTTGGATGCAAGATCCTTATGTACTTCCTGAATACAGCAATTCTCAAGGTGGTAAACTCTATTTCAACTTGGGTAATGTATCTGAAGATATTTTGAAAGATGGTAGAAGATCTTACGAAAATGGCTTGCCAACACCAAGTGCACCATCTCCTGTTGAATACTCAAATTGGGGAAAAGTGGCAAGAAATCCTATTCAAGTAACAAATGCATTTAGTAATAATCCTCAAGATCGTTTGTATCAAGATATTGGATATGACGGTTTAGTAGATACAGCTGAAGCAACTTTTCACGCTTCATATTTAAATGATTTAAAAAACAACTTCGGAGAAAATACAAAAATTTTTCAAGATGCATTAAGAGATCCTTCTTGTGATAATTTTAAAAATTACAGAGATGGAACTTTTTCTTCCAATGATGGCATCTTAAAAAGATACAAAAATTATAATGGCCCAGATGGTAATTCTCCTATTTCTAATGGTGGCCAGTATTCAAATGCAGCAACATTATATCCGGATGCTGAAGATTTAAATAAAGACAACACTTTAAATGAAACAGAAGAATATTTCCAATATGCTATTGATATCAAACCAAAAGATGCAACAGAAATGTTGATTGGAAATAACTATATAGTTGATAAAAAAGAAGTGTCTGTTAAATTGGCAAACGGACAAACAAGAAATGAAACATGGTATCAATTTAGAATTCCAATTGGAAGCTATCAATCTAAAATTGGCAACATTCCGGATTTTAAGTCTATAAGATTTATGAGGATGTTTTTAACAGACTTCGACGACAGCGTTGTTCTTCGTTTTGGAACATTACAGTTAACAAGAAATGTTTGGAGGAAGTTTCAATATAAAATTGATTCAACAGGAATTTATTCCCCTACATCATCTACACCTTTTAATATAGAAGCAGTAAATATTGAAGAGAACGATAAGCGATATCCGCTTCCATACAGAACGCCTAAAGATATTCAAAGAGTCCAAACGCTTAGTAATAACGGTGTAAATCTCCTTCAAAATGAACAAGCATTAAGTATGACTTTTTGCAACTTTAAAAAGGGGGATGCAAAAGGCGTGTTTCAAACCTTTGCCAATAGAGACATTAGACAGTTTAAGAAATTATCTATGTATGTCCATGCGGAAAAAGCTTTAAATCCTGCCAACACAATTAAAAACAATGAACTTACTGCTGTTGTAAGAATTGGTACCGATTTCGTAAGTAACTATTATGAAGTAAGAATTCCATTAACACTAACCAATCTGAATTTAGGAACAAATCCAGATACAGATGCATATAATGATTCTTTATGGTTCCCTAGCAACTCGTTAGATTTGGATTTGGAAACATTAACTAAGATCAAACAAGCAAGAAATTTATCAAGTACTTCTCTAGGCCATCTGTTTCAACAATTACAATCTAACGGCCAAACATATGGGGTTATTGGAAATCCTAATTTAGGTGAAATAAGAGGTGTATTAATAGGGGTTGAAAACACTTCGGCCTTAAGTGCATGTGGTCAAATTTGGGTAAATGAATTGAGATTATCCTCTCTGAATGAACAAGGTGGATGGGCAGCATTAGGAAGATTAGATATGAATCTTGCAGATCTCGGAACTGTTTCAGTTTCTGCAAACACCCATTCAAAAGGATTTGGAACTATCGAGCAAAAAGCGGTTGAAAGGTATAGAGAAGATTTTCTTCAATATGATTTATCAGCCAATTTAGAACTTGGAAAACTATTGCCAAAAAATGCTGGACTGTCAATTCCTTTATATGCCAGCTACACACAAACTACAAGTACACCCGAATACGACCCTTATGATTTAGATATCAAATTACAAGACAAACTAAGCACTAGTCCGTCTTCTAAAAGAGATTCTATTAGAAAAAATGCGGTTGAATTTAATTCTATTAAAACAATCAATTTCACCAACGTTAAAAAATCTAAGACTAACGGGAAGTCGCCCAAGATTTATGATGTTGAAAATATTGACATCAGTTATTCTTATATCAAAACTTCAGCCCATAGTCCGTTAGTTGAATACAATGAAGTAACAAAACATCGAGGAGCGCTGGGTTATAACTTCGCTCCACAACCAACTTACGTTGAACCCTTTAAAGGTATTTTCAAGAAATCAAAATCAAAATGGTTTGATTTAATTAAGGATTTTAATTTTAGTTACTTGCCTTCGCAGCTAAGTTTCAGAGCGGATATCAGCAGACAGTTTGGAGCCATACATCCAAGGAGTGTTGGGGGAGATGCAAAATACGTGGTGCCTGAAACTTATGATAAATATTTTACGATGCAGCGTGATTATATCATGAGATGGAATTTTACCAAGTCAATAAATTTTGATTTTACTGCCTCAAATAATTCAAGAGTTGATGAGCCTGCCGGAAGATTGGATACTCCAGAAAAGCAGGATACTGTTTGGAAAAATCTATTAAAAGGAGGAAGAAATACTTTGTATAATCATACAGCAAATTTTTCCTACACTTTACCATTAGCTAAATTCCCATTATTAGATTGGGCTACAGCAAACTTTAGATATCAAGCTGCATACAAATGGATTGGAGCATCTAGATTGGCAGTAAATCTTGGAAACTTCTTAGAAAACGGCCAACAACAAGAAGGAACTGTTCAAATGGATTTTAATAAAATTTATCAGAATTCAAAATGGCTTCGTCAATTAGACCAGCCATCAAATATAGCCGACAGAGAGAAATGGAGGAAAAGAATTACTAGAGTAACCGATACCGTAATTACTAAATCAGGAAAGAAAATAGTTAAGAAAAGAAAAATTATCGACAAAAGCGCTGTGCCTTATTTGACAGGCGTTGAAAAGATTATTGGAAAAATGGCTACTGGATTGAAACAAGCCAATATCACAATTGCAGAGAATAGCAACACAAGGTTACCTGGGTTTATGGATAATACAAAGTTTTTCGGAAACAATTTTGTAAGTAATGCTCCTGGCCTTGGTTTTATTATAGGTCAACAACCTGATACCAATTGGCTAAATCAGCGTTCCATTCGAGGTCAGATAACAAAAGACAGTACATTTAATGCACCTATTCAGCAAAACTATGATCAGAAAATTAATCTTAATGCTCAATTTGAGCCTATAAGAGATTTAAATGTTACCATAAATCTAAGTAAAACATTCAGTAAAAATTATACTGAAACTTTCAGGTTTATTGACACAAGTTTGAATGGAACTAATCCAAATTTTAAACATCTCAATCCATATACTGGAGGTAGTTTCGACATTACCTATATTTCATACAAAACATTGTTTGGAAAATTTGATCCGAACAGAGTTTCTGAAACATTTAAAACTTTTCAAAATAATAGGGTTATTTTATCAAAAAGAGTGGGAGAAAAAAATCCTTACAGCAATACTCAAGGCATTGGATCCGATGGATTCTATTATGGTTATGGTAAATATGCAATCGACGTTTTAATCCCTTCTTTCATAGCAGCCTATACTAAAGAAGATCCTAACAAAGTGGCTCTAATAGACCAAAACAGCCCCAATATAAAATCTAATCCATTCAAAGCCATTATTCCAAAACCGAATTGGAAACTCGATTACAATGGGTTAAATAAAATCAAACCACTCGATAAAATTTTTACAAGTTTTTCTATATCTCACGGTTACAATGCTAACTTAACAATGAATGGTTTTACTTCTGCACTACTTTACCAGGATGTTTCTAAGTATGGATACCCTTCGTTTTATGATACAGCATCAAAAAATTTCATTCCGTTTTTCTTGCTTCCTAATGTTACAATTCAAGAACAGTTTTCACCTGTTGCTGGTATTGATATGATGTTCACAAACCAATTGCAAGCAAAATTTGAATATTCAAAATCGAGACAATTAAGTTTAAGTTTAAATGACTATCAATTAAGTGAAGTGAGAACGACTGAATTTGTTATTGGTGCAGGATACAGAAAAAAAGGCCTTAAGTTTTTATCTAAATTAAGATTACCAGAATTATTGTTTGGAAGCGATAGCAGTAATTCAGGAAGCGATATCAGCTTTAGATTTGATTTTAGAATTAGAGATAACGTTACTGCTAACAGCAGGCTCGATCAAGACAATAACTTTGCAACTGGAGGCAGTAAGGAGTTTTCATTAACTCCAAGCATTGACTATTTCCTAAATAGTAAAATCAATTTGAAATTTTATTACGACAGAAGAAAAACCATACCTTATATTTCATCAAGTGCACCTACAACAAACACAAGAGCCGGAATTCAAATAAGAATTTCATTATCGCAATAGTTTGTATTTACTCATTCTTATGAAAATAATATACACCAGCTTGTTGAGTAGGGGTAATAACCATTTCGTTTATGCATACATGTTTTGGTAAGTTTGCTGCATAAAAAATAGAATCTGCTATGTCGTCTGGACTCAGCGGTTGAAATCCCTTATAAACTGCATCCGCTTTGGATTGATCTCCTTTATATCTAACTACTGAAAATTCTGTTTCAGCAGCTCCTGGATGAATGGCAGTTACTTTAATACCATATTTAAGTAAATCTATTCTCATGGATTTCGAGATGGCATCAACTGCGAATTTACTGGCACAATAAATATTGCCATTTTCATAAACTTCTTTGCCAGCAACAGATCCAATATTTATAACATGTCCTTTGTTGTGCTTAATCATTAATGGAACAATTTCTTTAGATACGTAAAGCAATCCGTTCACATTCGTTTGTAACATGGTATCCCAGTCTTCTATACTTGAGTCCAGAAAGCTATCTCTACCTAATGATAAGCCTGCATTGTTAACTAAAACATCTATGTTTTGCCATTCTTCTGCGATAGTAGAAAAAATATTTTTCACGGCAGATTTGTCTTGAACATCAAAACATAAGATTAGCACTTTACTGCCATATTTTTTTTCTAAATCAGATTTTATAATTTCTAGCCTGTCGTTTCTTCTTCCTGTTAAAATCAGATCATATTTATTGGCTGCAAATTTTTCTGCACATGATTTCCCAATTCCAGAGGTAGCCCCAGTAATTAATGCTATTTTATTCATCTTGTTTGTTTTGTATTTGTTTACAATAATTATCTAAAAGTTCAGTAGTTTTTTCATTTTCTTCCATCATGCCCATATGGCCGCTTGATTGTAAAATATAAATTTCTGCTTGTTTAGGCAAATGACATTGTTGCAACATCTCTTTTAGTGGTATTAATTCATCGTTAAGTCCAGCGACAAATAAATAAGGTATGTTTTCATTCATTAGTAGCGTTAAATTTTCATCCCTGTTTAACATTGCATGATAGTATCCAATTAATACTTCTTCGTTAACAACTGATGTTTTGTGAATTAATTTTTCTATGTCTGCTATGTGATTTGATTTTTGATTAAACAGACTCGGTATCAATATTTCAAGAAAAGGA
>CANGGD010000028.1 GCA_947453295.1 Chitinophagaceae bacterium
GGAACTTTCTCAGTTTCAAAAAGAGCTGCTCGTAACGGACGTAATCCACAAACTGGAGCTGTTATTAAAATCAAAGCAAAAAAAGTTGCTAAGTTTAAAGCAGGTAAAGAATTGTCTTCTAAAATCTAATTAGCAAGCCATTAAAAAAGCAAGGTGATTATTTCATCTTGCTTTTTTATTTCTAATTCATCAAAATCAAATCAACAATATGGGACGCGGAGATATTAAAACAAAAAGAGGAAAGATTTTTGCAAGTAGTTTTGGAAAATCAAGACCAGCTAAGTCAAAAGCCACAGTTAAAGCAGCTGTAGCAAAGAAAACAGCTACTGCTAAAAAGGCAAAATAATTCAAGAAAATATCTGCAACTTTAGTTGCAGTATTGTATTGTTAGGCAATAATTAATTATTGCCTATTTTTTTGTTTATACTATTTTGAACATAGATTTTAAGTACAGCTAAAAGCTGTACAATTTGAATACTTACTATTACCAACCCTTTCAGCATTCGCTTTTGTTGGTATCGCTTCTTTACAAATATTTTCATTGCTCCATAAAAATATTTATTTGTAATTAGGTTTGATTTTTTACTACTTTCTCCTTTAAAGTGTGTAATCGTTGTTCCAGAAAAATAATAATTTTTAAAACCGGCAGCTCTTATTCTTATACTCAAATCTATATCTTCTCCATACATAAAATAATCTTCATCAAATCCCTTAACGATTTGTAAAACATTTTTAGCAACCATAAAAAAAGCGCCGGATAAAACTTCTACAGGTTGATTGTCGAATTCGTTAATGTGACCAGCGTAATATTTTGAAAAAAATGGGGATCTTGGAAATAATTTTGACAACCCAACCATTTTAAAAAAAGAAGCACCAATACTTGGTTCGCCTCGTTTACTTTCTTTTAAAAAAACACCATTTCCATCTATCATTCTTACTCCTAATGCACCACAATCTTTATGCTCATTCATAAACGATAAGCATTTGTCAAAACAATCAGCATCCACAATGGTGTCTGGATTTAGAAATAAAATATAATCTCCTTTGGTTTCACTTAAAACTGAATTATTAGCTTTTGCAAATCCAACATTGGTTTCATTCCATCTAAATTGAACTGTAGGAAATTTATTCGGCAAATAATTTTTACTGTTATCCTGAGAAGCATTATCAATTACAAAAATTTCATGTTCAATTTTTGTAGCGGCTTGTAATACAGATTGAAGACATTTTTCTACAAAATATTTGACATTGTAATTCACTATGATAATAGATAACTTCAATAAGAATGTATTTAGTTGATTTGATTCCTTAAATGTAAAAATATAAAAACAATTAAACATTAATTATTAAAGAGCCTTCCTTCTTATCTTTGTTTTATGCTTAAAACAACTTTATTAAATGCCATTCAAGCCGGAGCAGCACAATTACAGCATTATTTTCATGGCAGTTTTAAAATAACGAATAAAGAAGGAATCAATAACCTCGTTACGGAAGCAGATCATGCCTCAGAAAAAGCGATTATCGAATTAATTCAACATGATTTTCCAGATCATTTTATACTCAGTGAAGAAACGGGCGAAATTATCACTAATAGCGAATTCAAATGGATTATAGATCCAATAGATGGAACAGTAAATTTTGCTAATGGCATTCCAATTTGTTGCGTAAGTATTGGACTTGAGAAAAATGGAGAAATGATTCTCGGAGCTGTCTACAATCCTTTTATGAATGAATTGTTTTTTGCACAAAAAGGAATGGGTGCTTATTTAAACGATAAAAAAATTCATGTTAGTGAAAAGACATCAGTGATTAAAAGCTGCTTAGTCACAGGCTTTCCTTATACATACCTAGATGCACCTAACGGACCTATTCAAGTTTTTGAAAAATTAATTAAACAAGGAATTCCTGTTAGAAGGTTGGGAAGTGCAGCCATTGATCTTTGCTGGGTAGCAGCCGGAAGATTTGATGGTTTTTACGAACATAAACTACAAGCATGGGATAGCGCCGCTGGTTTCTTAATGGTAGAAGAAGCCGGTGGAAAAGTTACCGATTTTGACAATAATTATTACTCACCATACCAGCCTCATATTTTAGCAACTAATGGTAAAATACACCAAGAATTATTGGCGTATGTAAGAGGAGAAAAATAAAAAATTAAACAATGGAATCACGAACAGAAATCTCATCTTTAGGAGAATTTGGCTTAATTGAGCATCTTACAAAAAATATTGAATTTAAAAATGCTTCAACACTTTTAGGCGTAGGAGATGATGGAGCTGTGATTGATCATTTTGGCAGACAAACAGTGTTTTCTACAGATTTATTAATAGAAGGAATTCATTTTGATTTATCATACACCCCTTTAAAACATTTAGGATATAAATCAATCGTAGTTAACTTAAGTGACATTTATGCAATGAATGCTGTCCCTACTCAAATATTATTGAACATTGGATTTAGCAATCGTTTCAGTGTAGAATCATTAGATGAGTTTTATGCAGGAGTATATGCAGCTTGCAATGAATACAATGTTGATTTAGTGGGAGGTGATACCAGCTCGTCTCAAAAAGGCTTCATAGTTAGTGTTACTGCTATTGGAGAGGTGGCTCCGGATAGTTTTGTAAAAAGAAATACAGCTAAACCTAATGATTTAATTTGTGTAAGCGGTGAATTGGGTAGTGCTTTTTTAGGATTAACCTTATTAGAAAGAGAAAAAAGAATTTTTGAAGAAACAGGTGCTCAACCAGATTTAGAAGGGCAAGCGCATATTGTAGGAAGATTATTAAAACCTGAGGCAAGAAAAGATATCATTGAATATTTTTCAGAATCTGGAATTATTCCAACAAGTATGATTGATGTAAGTGACGGATTGAGCAGCGATATTTTACATATCTGCAAACAAAGTAAAACAGGTTGTGTTTTATATGAAGACAAGTTTCCGTTTAATGATGAAGCAAAAGAATTTGCATATAAACTACAATTAGATCCAACCGCTTGCGCTTTAAGTGGCGGCGAAGATTACGAGTTATTATTTACTGTTGCACAAAATGATTTTGAAAAAATAAAATCGAATCCGGCAATTTCAATCATTGGATATATGACCGACGAAGCGGAAGGTAAGCATCTGATTACAAGAGGGGGTAATAAACATGAGTTAATTGCTCAAGGATGGAATCATGCAATAAAATAAATCAATTGTAACAATTGTTTATCTGTTTCAAAAAGCAGTTTAAAATATTTTCATTGTTTTCTTCCGACAAATAATATGGCTTCACTACATTCAAACAATTATCCAATCTGAAATTTGGATAATTCTCGCATGCTATCCAATTCATTAAGTTTTTACTAAAACCAAAATAAACAATTCGACCTTCGAAATTTGTTTGATACAATAATTGAAAAACATTTTTATTCCTATCTGCTAAAACAATAATAAATGAATATGGGTTTTTTGAATCAAATTCTTTATCAAAAAATTTGTGTTGAACTTTTATAAAATCTTGAATGATTATATGTGAAGCATTACTATGAATCTCTTCAAGCTTTATTATTTTCTGCGATTTTAAGCTGTTTACTATAAAACTAAAAAATAAAAAAAATAGGGTGCGGATTAAAATCATGTGTTATTTTTTAAATTATTACTACAGATCATATCTTTTTTGCTGCAAAATAAAAGACACAATCAGTTTAGTTTTAAGGTTTGAGCTTGTAAACTCCATCCAAACAAATAAGATAAAATGCTACATGCTCGGGGTTGTTTTTTTCAAAGGCTAACACTTCTTTGTACAACGAATCATAGTAAGATCCAAAGGCATAATTGTAAAATAAAAAAACGATTTTTTTATGATTGTAATAATTAAACTTTTTTACACCATCATCACACAGTTTTTTTAATTTATAATCACATAAATTATTTGCCTTTTTACAGTTGCTATCAGGAAATGCTACCATTGATAATTCATATTTAATTTCATTATTAAGAATTGAAATACATGATTTGTTCTCTGACAAGGCGATTCCTTTTTTTATTACAATAGAATCATTTAGATAACAACCTAAATAAATGCAATTACTATCCTTCATGACTTCATTTAGTATAAAAGGTAAGAAATGACTTGAATCAAGATAAAGAATTCGATTAGGTGCACAGATGTTTTTTTTAACCAAATAATCGAAGTATTTTTTCTTGCTACTAAAATGAAATTCTTTTTTTAGATGATATTTTTTCATTGCATACCACTCGCAACTTCCTAATAAAAAAGATATACAAAAAACAAAAACGCTAATTTTTTTCATACTTAAAAAATTGAAAAAAGGCGGCGACTTTAGTCGCCACCTTGGGTAACTTAATTAATAGGTACAGACAAAACATATTCATCTTGTTGCACAACAACTGGATAAATGCCACTCTTCAACCACTTAACAATTCCAGACGCTGTTTTCAGAGAAATAGTTTTATCCTCTATCTCAAAAGTTGCCATATCTGTAGTTTCAAATCCCTTTTGAATTTTTAAACTTGTAGGTATATGTATTTCAGCAACATTGTTTACTATTTTAGCATAAGCGAATACTTTGTTGTCTTTTACATAAGTTTTAAAGCCGCAGGGCTCGCAACTAATCATTATGCTTAATTTAATACAAAACCCGAAGCCACTTGTGCAACTTGTTCTGGGCTTGTGAAAATTTAAAACATCAAGTGAAATATTTCCAACAGGGCAATAGCCCGATGGACAACCAGGAAAACTAGGACCTGTGTCTAATAAATTTGCATCCGATTTTATGTTTTGTGAAAAAACAGAATGACTTCCAATTATCATCATCAATAACAATAACCTTTTCATTTCTTAAATTTTAATGACGCCTACTTTTTATTACGGATTTTGGCATATTCCGTTCAATGGCCATTGAGAAAGTAAAATTGAGAAGATTCATGAAGCCCTCCATAATTTTTCGCTTAATAAAATTAAGTGTAGAGATAAATAAATTAACCCATCCAATCATGAGTTAATAAACAATATAGCTTCGATATTTTCTTACATTTTATATGTCATTTTCACATGATAGAAATTTTAGTCGACACTAATTTTGGCTGGTAGATTTTTAATAGGAAATAAATTATTCATTTCAAAAAATTTCAAAAATCATGAAATCAAAAAACAACTCCGCAGGTTATCAAAGATTAAAAATTGGGGCTCACATCAGAAAATGGAGAAGCTTAAAAGAAATCAAACAAAAAGATTTAGCGAACGCACTTCGTTTATCTGAAGCTGCTATCAGTAATATGGAAAATGATTTAGCAGATATAACTTTAAGTCAGCTGGAAGACATTTCAATTAAACTCGATATTCCTGTTGAAAAATTATTTTCTGATCCACAGGAAGTTTACTCAAATGGATTATATAGTGTGCCTAAAACTGATGATAACAAAATGCAGGTAATGGAAAAAGATATTTTATATGCTATGTTTGGAACCCTCCAAAAAAAAGATGAGCAATTAAAAATTGTAGTCGATAACGTTCTAGAAGTAATGAAACAGATAGCAAAATAAAAAAAGCTACATAATTGAAAAATTATCCGCATCTTTTATAAATGGAAATTTTGTTCTTATTTCATTAATGAATTCGGATTTCAATTCACAAGTAAAAATATTTTCACGGTTATTAGATTCATTTATTATTTGACCCAATGGATCAATTGCCAAGCTATCACCAGCGTAAGTAAGATTGTTTCCATCTTGCCCAATTCGGTTTACTCCGAAAACATAACATTGGTTTTCAATAGCTCTTGCCGTTAAAAGTGTTCTCCAAGCATGAGCTCTTTGTTCGGGCCAATTGGCTACATAAATCAATACATCAAATTCCGGCTCATTATTTTCACGAATTTGTTGACGAGACCAGACAGGGAATCTAAGGTCATAGCAAACTTGAAGATTAAATCTCCAACCATTTACAGATGTTATCATTCTTTGACTGCCTCCACAAAAATGTTTGTCTTCGCCTGCAAAACCAAACAAATGCCGTTTGTTATAGTAACCCAATTGCCCGTTTGGCATCATCCATATCATTCTATTATAAAAAGACCCATCCTCTTCAATGATCAAACTACCAGTTAAAATAATTCTGTTTTCAATACAAATTCTCCTCATCCATGAAACAGTTTGCCCATCCATTTTTTCTCCAAGCAATTGACTATTCATTGAAAACCCTGTGTTAAACATCTCTGGCAAAATAACAACATGGCTTTTACCAGAAAGCTTTTTTATTTTATTTTCAAAATCAATTAGATTAGCTTCTTTGTTTTCCCACAATAAATCAGCCTGAATCATTGAAATAGTAATATTCGCCATTGTATTCATTTTTTCTAAGTTACAATTCAATTTTATAGAAACCGAAACTTCTATCTTTGTATTTCTACAACCGGATAGAACAATAAAATTAAATAATATTATCTCATGTGTGGTATAGCTGGAATTGTTTCTTCACTTCAATCGGATATTAATTTACCGATGCTGAAAAAAATGACAGACGCTTTAGCGCATAGAGGGCCTGATGGAGAAGGAGTTTGGTTAAGTCCACAAAAAACTGCAGCATTAGCACACAGAAGATTGGCAGTTATAGATTTATCCTTCCAGGCATCGCAACCTATGCATTATCATGATAGGTATAGCATAGTTTTTAATGGAGAAATTTACAACTATGTGGAATTGAAAAATGTACTAAAAAAAGGAGGCTATCAATTTAAGACCAATAGCGATACCGAAGTTATTTTAGCAGCATTTGATGCCTATAAAGAAGAATGTGTAAAATACTTAGATGGAATGTTTTCTTTTGCGATTTGGGATGAGTTAGAACAGATTTTATTTGCAGCCAGAGATAGATTTGGAGAAAAACCTTTCTATTATTTCAATGAAAAATCTAGATTTATTTTTGCAAGTGAGATGAAAGGAATTTGGGCAACAGGTATTCATAAAACGCCCAATCCTAAATCTGTACTAGATTTTATAACACTCGGCCAAGTTCAAAATCCTACGAATAAATCTCAAACCTTTTTTAAAGATATTTATTCACTTCCCCCTTCACATTTTCTCACCTTACACAATAACAAATTAACCATTGAGCAATATTATATTTTAGATAAAGAAACTATTGCTAAGGTTTCTGAAACAGAAGCAATTGAAAAATTTAATAAGTTGTTCGACAATTCAATTCAGAAAAGAATGCGAAGTGACATTCCTATTGGCATCTCTTTGAGTGGTGGTATTGATAGTGCTTCGATTTTATCTACACTACAAAAATTTCATCCAACATCAATTAAAACATTTTCTGCAGTATTTCCTAGATTTGAAAAAGATGAATCCAATTATATAGATCAACTGACAACAAAATTCAAAACAGAAGCTTATTCAGTAATACCTGACGCCTATTCAATGATAGAAAATTTTGAAAAAATAATCTATCATCAGGAAGAACCGTTTGGCTCCTCTAGCGTATTTGCACAATTTTGTGTGTATGAGTTAGCAAAAAAAAATAACATCACCGTGTTATTAGATGGCCAGGGAGCCGATGAAATATTTGCAGGCTATCATAAATATTTACACTGGTTTTTTCAGGAATTATTTAATAAAAACAAACATAGGTTACTTCAGAATGAAAGGGCGGCTTTCAAAAAAAATGATATAAGCATTTCATTTGGAATTAAAAACATGTTGGCTTCTTATCTTCCATCCCATGCATCAATAGCAATGGAAAATAGAGAATATAAAAAGATAATGCAACATCCCCATATAAGTAAAGACATGCTTTCTCTTTTAAAAGGAAGAGAATGGCAAGCTATTCATAAACCTATTGTTACCAAACTAAATGATATTTTATACTTTAATATTTTTGAAAATGGATTAGAAGAACTGTTGCGATATGCCGATAGAAATTCAATGGCACATGGTTGTGAAGTTAGATTGCCATTTTTACAACACAAATTGGTTGATTTTGTTTTCACCCTTCCTTCAACATATAAAATACAAAATGGATTCACTAAATCAATGCTAAGAAAATCAATGGGCCATCAATTACCAAAAGAAATTGTTTGGAGAAAAGATAAAGTAGGTTTTGAGCCTCCACAAAAAAAATGGATGCAAAGCCCAATGATGCAGGATTATTTATTTGAAGCCAAACAAAGTTTAGTAAAGAAAAACATATTGAACCCTAAAGTTTTACAAGAAAAAAGCCATTCACTTGCAGCACATGATCCAAATAATTTTGATTGGAGATATTTATGTATTGATAAAATAGTATAAAATCAAAAGGTTTAAGGATAGGTTTGGCAGAATATAGAAGTCTCACTAAGTTTGTAATTCACAATAAAAATATTATGAGTAAAGAAAACATAGCCGGAAAAAAAATTGCTACGAAAATGATTCATGCAGGCGCAGAGCCAGATCCAAGTACAGGAGCTATCATGACGCCCATTTTTCAAACATCAACATACGTTCAATCCGCTCCAGGTAAGCATCAAGGATACGAATATGCAAGATCTCAAAATCCTACAAGAGCAGCACTTGAAAATGCATTAGCTACTATCGAAAATGGCAAATTTGGATTGGCTTTCAGTAGTGGCGTAGCGGCGACAGATGCAGTCATAAAATTATTATCACCTGGTGATGAAGTTATAGCTGCAAATGATATGTATGGAGGTACTTACAGATTATTTACAAAAGTGTTTGAACGTTTTGGCATTCATTTTAAATACGTAGATACAACCAATCCTGAAAATGTTTCAAACGCCATCACGCCAAAATCAAAATTAATTTGGATTGAAACACCTACCAATCCATTGATGAATATTACTGATATTGCCAGTGTTGCTGCAATATCCAAAAAAGCGGGAACGATACTATGTGTTGATAATACTTTTGCTTCTCCGTATTTGCAAAATCCATTAGACCTTGGAGCTGATATTGTGATGCATTCTTCTACAAAATATTTAGGCGGACATAGCGACGTAATTCAAGGGGCATTAATAATGAATGATGTAAACTTAAAAGATCAACTTTATTTTATTCAAAAAAGCTGCGGTGCTGTTCCTGGTCCGTTTGATTGTTTCTTAGTATTACGTGGAATTAAAACTTTGCACGTAAGAATGAAAGCGCATTGTGAAAATGGCATTATAATAGCTAATTATTTAAGAAACCATCCAAAAGTTGAAAGGGTATATTGGTGTGGTTTTGAAGATCATCATAATTATGAAATTGCAAAAAAACAAATGAGAGGATTTGGGGGGATGTTATCATTCACTTTAAAAGACGCCTCTGTAGAAGCTGCAACAAAAGTTTTGTCGAGTACAAAATTGTTTTCACTTGCAGAAAGCTTAGGCGGTGTAGAATCATTAATCAATCATCCGGCAAGCATGACGCATGCTAGTATTCCACGAGAGGAAAGATTGAAAAATGGATTAACGGATGGCTTAATAAGATTAAGTATAGGAATTGAAGATGCTGATGATTTAGTGGAAGATTTAAAACAAGCTATTGGTTAATGAATGTCGATTTGAAAATATTTTTAGATAAAAAGGTTGATGAATATAATCAGCCTTTTTTTATTCAGTCAGACCCTATATCCATACCACATTCATTTTCAAAAAAACAAGACATAGAGATTGCCGGTTTTTTTGCTGCAATTTTTTCTTGGGGTAATAGAACAACCATTATAAAAAAATCCAAAGAGCTATTGCAATTAATGGATAATGCACCTCATCAATTTTGTTTGTCACATTCAGAAAACGATTTAAAAAAATTAATGCAGTTTAAACATCGCACTTTCAATACAACCGATTTATTGTACTTCATTGAGTTTTTTAATTTTCATTATAATCGTTATGACTCTTTAGAAGAAGCGTTTTGTTTTGGCATGAAAGAAAACGATATAAATGTTTCTAATGCTTTGAACAGTTTCTATGATTACTTTTTCTCCTTACCCGATATTCCTAAAAGAACCTTAAAACACGTTGCATCTCCAAATAAAAACTCTGCTTGTAAAAGGATAAATATGTTTTTAAGATGGATGGTAAGAGCTGACGATAAGGGAGTAGATTTTGGCCTCTGGAAAAAAATAAAACCTTCGCAACTAATAATACCACTTGATTTGCATGTAGCACGTGTAGCCCATCGCTTCAACTTATTAGAAAGAAAGCAATTCGATTGGATAGCCGCAGTAGAACTCACCAATCAGCTAAAAACCTGGGATGACCAAGATCCTACAAAATATGATTTTGCTCTTTTTGCATTGGGAATAGAGGAAAAGTTTTAAATTATAGTATGGAAAAAAATAACAACACACAAAGTATCAGCATTGAAAAAATATTTTCTTTAAACAGTATTACAGCGCTTGAATCAGATTCCTTATTGACAAATTTATCTAATTACATTAATGATTTAATTCTAAACAATTTTGAGTTGCTAATTCAATTACTTTACAGGATTGATGTTAGTGAATCTAAATTGAAAAAATTATTGTTGGAAAATCAAAATGAAGATGCAGGCAAAATGATAGCCAATTTAATTATTGAAAGACAGATTCAAAAAATTAAATCCCAAACAAATCAAAGCAATCAAAATGAAGATGCTTGTACTGAGGAAAGATGGTAATTAAAAGCACATTATTTTTTTGTCTTTTCATACATGGTACCCAATAGATGATCCCACAACGTACTGCTAACACCAAAACCTTTATTCGATTCTGCATAATGATGCAGGTGATGATTGCGCCACAATCCTTTCATCCATTTAAATGGAGGGTTGCCAGCATGAATGGCAAAGTGCATCGTTCCATACATTAAATATCCAAAAATAAATCCCGGAAAAAATGCCATTGATTTTAATTCAATGCAAAAATAAAAGATGCCAAAAAAACAAGAAGCTATGATGATGCTCGGAGCGGGGGGCATAAAAAGCCTTTCTTTATCCCTTGGATATTCATGATGATTACCATGAATAATATAATTGATTCTGCTACCAATTTTAGAGTCATGATGATAATGAAATATAAATCTGTGTAACAGATATTCAGTAAGACTCCAACTTATTAATCCCTCAATAAAATGGATAGCTATTTGCAGTACGCTCATATTTAATTGGCTAAAGCTATAATACAATAAAAAAATAATTATTGGAATGTATAAAGTCCAAATTACAACTGGGTGTGTTTTAGTTAGAGATTCTAGTATTTCACTTTCAAACAATCTAGCTTTTCCTTTATTATCAATCTTTTTGTAGTCCATATTTTAAGGTTTATTTTTTAAAAATGTAGAATTCGGTTTTTTTACTTGTTAGCAGATTGTTACATTTGTTTCATTAAACAATAATATGAAACTAGTTACTTATTTAAAGCATAATCATGAGCAATTAGCCATGATTGTAAATGGCATGTTATATGATTTGGATAATTTACATCCAGACCTTCCCGTTAGTATGGCTATGTTTTTAAATTATTGGGACGATATGTACCCATTGGCTTTAGCTGCAGAAAAACAAATTAAAAATGGTATTGGAAAAGTGCAAATGCCCATTGCAATTGATGAAGCAGAAATAATAGCGCCCGTTCCACATCCAACAAGTTGCAGAGATGGATACGCTTTTCGTCAACATGTAGCAGCAGCAAGGAGGAATCGAAAAGTAGATATGATTCCAGAGTTTGATCAATACCCCATTTTTTATTTTACCAATCATAATAGTATTCAAGGTCCTGGTGAAATTTTATGTATGCCCGATCATTTTGAAAAATTAGATTTTGAATTAGAAGCTGCAATAGTAATAAACAAACCAGGAAGAAATATTACAGCTTCACAAGCGGATGAATTTATTGGCGGATTAATGATAATGAATGACATGAGTGCAAGAAGATTGCAAATGGAAGAGATGCTCCTAAATTTAGGTCCTGCAAAAGGAAAAGATTTTGCTACCGTAATAGGCCCTATGCTCGTAACTTTAGATGAGCTAACTTCTTTTGAAATACCATGCAAAGAAGGTCATGTTGGCAAAACATGGAATCTATCAATGAAATGTAGAGTTAACGGTATTCAAGTTAGCTCCGGAAACATAGGCGATATGGATTGGACATTCGCTGAAATAATTGAAAGATGTAGTTATGGTGTAAATCTTTATCCAGGAGATGTAATTGGAAGCGGAACGGTTGGCACAGGTTGCTTTTTAGAACTTAACGGAACGGGAAAATTAAACGATCCTAATTACCAGGAACAATGGCTAAAAGAAGGAGATATTGTAGAAATGGAAATTGATGGTCTAGGAAAATTAAGCAATACAATTGTAAAAGAAGATTCATCATTTTCAATATTGAATCTCAAGAAAAATATTTAATCTTCATTTTAGATCTTACAGTATTTAGTTTCAACATTTAAGTTTAAAAAATGCTTTCACTCAATTTATCAGAATTAAAACCTGCAGACATACAAAACTATTTGCAACATGCCATTGCTCCACGTCCCATTTGTTTTGCTTCTACAATAGATCTGGAAGGAAATATAAATTTAAGTCCGTATAGTTTTTTTAATTTATTTTCAGCTAATCCACCCATTGTTGTTTTTTCTCCAGCAAGAAGAGTGAGAGACAATTCCATTAAGCATACGCTACAAAATGTAACAGAAATTCCGGAAGTGGTTATTAATATTGTTGATTATGACATGCTTCAACAAACATCACTAACTAGTTGCGATTATCCAAAAAATGTAAACGAGTTTGAAAAAGCAGGCTTCACACAAGAAAAGGCTTTTATAGTTAAGCCGCCAATGGTTAAAGAGAGTAAAATAAAATTAGAGTGCAAAGTAAATAATATTATTCCTTTAGGTACTGAAGGAGGCGCAGGCAATTTAGTTATAGCAGAAGTTTTATGGATGCATATTGATGAATCAATTCTAGACGAAAATAAAAAAATTGATCAAACAAAATTAGATTTAGTAGCAAGATTAGGAGCAAACTGGTACACAAGAGCAAATGCTTCCACAATATTTGAAGTTGAAAAACCTAATTTAAATTTAGGCATTGGCTTTGACGCACTTCCAATAAGCATTAAAAACAGTACTATTTTAAATGGAAACGATTTGGGAAAACTTGCGAATGTAGGTGAATTGCCTTTCATTGATCCCTCATTTCATGATGACCGACTAAAAAATATCATCCAGTATTTTTCTCTTAATCCTGATGATATGGAATCGGAATTACACTTATATGCTAAAGAGTTATTATCGCAAGATAATGTTTCTGCTGCTTGGCAAATTTTATTGGCATCGGTATAAAATTCCCACATAATTTATTTTACCTGCTTTCATTCAATTAACTTTGCAACTATTAGTTTGTAAAAGATTCATTATATCTTTTTACAAAAATTAACGGGTTATCAAAATCAAAAATCAAACATTTAAGCTGTAAAAATTAAAAATAATAATGAGCATCCAACAACTTTCTGAACAAGAAATTATAAGAAGAGAAAAAAAAATAGAGTTAGAGAAATTAGGTATCAATCCTTATCCAGCGCCTTTATATCCTGTAAATTCAACAGCGCAATTCATTAAAGAAAATTACAAAGGAGAAGAAAACAAAGCTGAATTTGCAAATGTTTGTGTCGCAGGTCGTGTTATGAGCATTAGAGATATGGGAAAAGCAAATTTTGCTGTTTTACAAGATGGCACAGGAAAAATTCAATTTTATATCAAACAAGATGACATATGCCCAACAGAAGACAAATCGATGTTTCAAAATGTTTGGAAAAAATTAATTGATATTGGAGATTTTGTTGGAATTCAAGGATATGTTTTTACAACTAAAACAGGTGAAACCTCTATTCACGTAGCTTCCTTTACATTGTTAAGCAAGGCTTTAAGACCACTTCCTATTGTTAAGGAAAAAGATGGAGAATCTTTTGATGAGGTAACAGATCCGGAGTTTAGATACAGACAGAGATATGCTGATTTAATTGTAAATCCTGGTGTTAAAGAAGTGTTCGAAAAAAGAACAAAATTGATGAATGCAATTCGTCAATTTTTAAATGAAAAAGGAGCGTTAGAAGTTGATACACCTGTTTTACAAAGTATTCCTGGAGGTGCAGCGGCTCGTCCTTTTACAACTCATCATAACGCATTGGATGTACCGATGTATATGAGAATTGCGAATGAGTTGTATCTAAAAAGATTGATTGTAGGCGGTTTTGAATGGGTGTATGAATTTAGTAGAAATTTCAGAAATGAAGGAATGGATAGAACACACAATCCTGAATTTACAGTTTTAGAATTTTATGTAGCGTATAAAGATTATGAATGGATGATGGATACTACAGAACAATTGTTGGAAAAAGCAGCACTGGCTGTAAATGGTTCAGCAACTTGTATTGTAGGGGATAAAGAAATTAGTTTTAAAGCTCCATTTAAAAGAATAACAATGTATGATGCTATTAAGGAACATACAGGGTTTGATATTAGCGAAATGGACGAATCAGGCATTAGAAATGTATGTCAACAATTAGGCATTCATGCTGACGCTAAATGGGGTAAAGGGAAATTAATTGATGAAATATTTGGAGAAAAATGTGAAAGCAAATACATACAACCCACTTTTATAACCGATTATCCTGTTGAAATGAGTCCACTAACTAAAAAGCATAGGAGCAAGCCAGGGTTAGTAGAGCGTTTTGAACTAATGATTAATGGTAAAGAGGTTGCCAATGCGTACAGTGAATTAAATGACCCAATTGAACAACGTGAAAGATTTGAAGAACAAGTTAAATTAATGGAAAGAGGTGATGATGAAGCAATGTTTATAGATCACGATTTTCTAAGAGCGCTTGAATACGGAATGCCTCCAACAAGCGGGATAGGATTTGGTATTGATAGATTATGTATGCTGTTGACTAATCAACATAGTATTCAAGACGTGTTGTTTTTTCCAATGATGAGACCAGAGAAAACAGACTAATGATTTATTAGTTTTATTTTTTCTTCATCAAATCCTACAAGAAAAAGTTTGGGACCAATTATAACAGGACGCTTGATAGCACTAGTGTTTTCAAGCATAATATCAATAGCGATTTTTTGATTGATTTGTATCCCCTCATATTGAGGGGATATTTTTTTCCAAGTGGTACCTTTTTTATTCAATAATAATTCCCAACCTACTTGCTTACACCACTCAACTAATGTCTTCTTATTGATCCCCTCTTTTTTATAGTTGTGAAAATCAAATTCTATATTATTGTTTTTAAGACAATCCATCGCCTTTTTCACAGAATCGCAATTGGGAATACCATAAACAATTATTTTTTCCATATCAATATTCTGGTAATGCTGGTTTGTTTTTCATGATAGCTTCTATTTTTTCTAAAACCTCTGAATCTAATTTTGGAATTGCATCAAGAGCTTTTAAATTTTCTATCAACTGTTGTTTTTTTGTTGCACCTAAAATTGCAGAACTAACATTTGGATTTTTAAGTACCCAAGCTATACTCAAAACAGCTGTGCTGATGCCTAATTTATTAGCCAACTCTGAAAGTTTTTTCACTTTCTTTAAATTATCTTCCAACATCCATCTGTCTTTTAACCAATCAAAACCTTGTAATGCAAATCGACTATTCTTAGGAACTCCATCATTATATTTTCCGCTCAATAATCCAGAAGCCAAAGGACTCCAAATAGTTGTTCCCATTCCAACTGTTCTAAAAACATCTAAATATTCTTTATCTAATTTATTTCTTTCAAATAAGTTGTATTGAGGTTGTTCCATGGTAGGTGCAATCAGTCTATATTTTTCAGCAACTCTATGCGCTTCCATAATTTCAACGCCACTCCATTCACTAGTACCCCAATATAAAACCTTCCCTTGTTGAATAAGATGGTTCATAGCCAAAACGGTTTCTTCAATGGGAGTGTTTTTATCAGGACGATGACAATAATATAAATCCAAATAGTCAACCTGTAATCTTTGCAAAGCTTCATCACAAGCTTCAATTACATGCTTTCTGCTTAATCCAGTTTGATTGGGCTTGTTTTCTTTTCCTCTCCATCCCCAAAATACTTTTGAAGAAACTAAATAAGAACTTCTGTCCCATTTTTTCTTTTTTAAAACCCTGCCCATTAATTTTTCACTTTCACCAAGAGAATAGATCTCTGCATTATCAAAAAAATTCACGCCATGCTCATAAGCAATGCTCATTAATTCTTCGGCAGTTTTATCATTAATTTGTTTGCTAAAACTTACCCAGCTCCCAAAAGAGAGTGCGCTAATTTGTAGACCCGATTTACCTAATCTGCGATATTCCATAAAATTTATTTTTTGAATTGCTAAGTTAATTAAAGCAAACTTAGTTTGTTATGATTGTAGAACAGATTTTTTAAAAATCATTCTCTTTTAAAACAAAATAATTATAAAGGAAATTTCGCAGCTGGAACGCTAATGGTTCCTATGGTTTGAATGATGTGCCAATTCTTAAAATCTTGAGAAGCATCTAATCCATTCCCATTAATAGTTTCTGTTTTTGTTCTGATTTTCACTGGCTTATCAGTATAAAATTCGTGTCCCATTTTTTGACGATCCCAGTACAATTCATTACAAAACAATGTATCACCTTTTGAAATATTGATTACAGTGATATCACCTTTTAAAAATACTACACTTTCGTTTTGATTGTACTTTGCATATTGCGCATCTAAAGTACTTTCAATAATTTCATTTTCATTAAAAAAATCTGCATGCAGAGTTTTAGTAAATTCTATATAAGGTTTTTTTTCTTGAACGGTAAACATTAATGGGGCATGCACAAGCGCTTTAGATTTTCCATTCACAGAATACTTCAATTCTATGTTTTGAGCTTCCTCTACACCAGTCTTTTTATTAGTAAGATTTTTCACAACCATTTCATTATTCTCACAACCGTACAAAAAAATACAGCCAAGTAAAATGGCTGCGATAAAGTTTTTATGTATAAATAGCGAGTTCATTTTTTTACAAATTAATCGTAGCTTCTTTTTTGGAACCATCTAGCGTTCATAGAAATTCCAATATTAATTCTTGTGAAATTTTCTCTTAGTTGATAAGAATCTTTATTTCCACGAGCACCTATTTCAACGCTTGTATTTAGAGAAACAAATTCACCTCTTGTTTGAATGTATCTTGGAGTTGTCAACGGCAAGCTAAATCCACCAGTAATAGCGTAATTGATTCTTGTGTCATTATATTTTATATAATCCGGTCCAAAATAAAATCCAGCGCGATACTTAATATAACTCAAATAATTTTTTTTAGCAGATTCGATATTAATTGGATAATATTCAGCACCAACTCTAACTGTCCAATTGCTTTTCACTGAATCTTTTTCATTGTATGATAGGTAAGAATTCCAATCAGTAAATTCAACATCACTACCAAATAGCCATTCTTTGTTTTTTGATTGATAAGTAAAACCTCCGCCATATGTAGTTGGCATATCTACTTTACCTGGAATATTTTGCTTGGTGTAAATACTGTCTTGAGTTACAGGCGCTCCGTTATAGTCATAAATAAAAGATTCATAAATTGTATTTTTCTTTGCATTCATAACGTTTTTTACATTTGCAAAGGCGCCAATTCTGATGATACTTTTATTATTCAAATTGATTCTATATTGAATGCCTGTATTTAAAAACAAACCTTGTATTTGAGTTTTTTCTTCGTAATTCGTTTTTTGATAAGGAGTGGTATCATTAACTAGGGCTAGTTTAGTGCTATAATCTTTAAATCCAAAATTATATCCTGTGTTGAAACCTACACAAATTTCATTGTTATGTTTTGCTTTTCCAGTAAACTTAAAACCAGAACTAATGTTTACCTGATTGATTCCTCCTTGGCCTTCATTTACTGTATGAAAACTATCAATGCTGTTTAATCTTCCGTAACTTTCTAATTTGTAATTTATTCTTGTAATGGGCTTTAATCCTAATGCCATAGCCCAACCCATACCTTTCTTTTCCATTTTTTTAGTAGATAAAGGAAAGGCTAATTGAAAATAAGACATTACTGTATTTTTAGAATTGAACTTTTCTGTATTAACAGTACTTCTAATTGTTTTTAAATCTACTTCTGCTCCTAAGTCAAAAATAGTATTAGAGAAGTTTTTTGTGTTTGTTAAATTACCAAGCGAAGCGGGATTAACTAAATTAATATTTAGAGGCGATCCAATTAACCCATAATCTGAATATGCAACAGAAACTCCACCCATACCTCTGTTTACAATATTTTGATTGGGAACCATATCTCCTAATCCGTATCGAGAGTAAGGAGAATTTTCTTGAGCCAGTAGGTGTAAAGAAGTAATTAAAGTGAATATTGACAGGAAAAAGAATTTCATAATTGATTTAGTTATTGAGTTCGCTTAATACAAACATTCCTTTAAATAAAAAGTTAACGTCGGCAAATATCTTGTATTTAAGTTGACTAGCAAAATAGGTAGCATTGCCTCCGGTTAAAACAGCGTTAAACTTACCGTATTTTTGTTGGTATTTTTCAATGAATCCATCTATTTCTGCCACAATACCCATAACCACTCCTGATTGAATATTGGTTTTTGTATCATAACCGATTAAGGGGATATTCCATTCTTTTTCTATTAAAGGGAGCTTGGCAGTGTTTTCATGTAATGTTTTAAATCTCATATCTAATCCAGGAGAAATAGCCCCGCCCAAAAATTGATTGTATTGATTGATGAAATTATAAGTAATACAACTGCCCAAAGCAATGATTAAATTATTTTGATGTGGAAAATAGTGAACAGCGGCTGTTGCAAGTGCAATTCTATCTGCTCCTATTGTAGAAGGTTTTGAAACGGGAGTAGTAAAATTAGCTTTGGTATCAATGCTTAATTTATGAAATGATCCTCTTGAAGCGAATAATGCTTCAGTTTCTATATTATGGTTTATTACAGAGGATAAAATAATTTTTGCCGGATGGTATTTCTCTAAAAAAGGAAGTATGGTGTTTGGATGATCATCTGAAAAAGCTACTTCTTCTATATAAGTTTGTTGACTGAAAACTGCAGCCTTCAGTCTAGTGTTGCCAAAATCAAAACAAATCGTAAACATTTTTATTTTTTTAAAAAAAAATTGCGGTGCATTTGAAATGCTAAATTAGTAAAGTTATTGAATAGAGCGCTTTGAATTTCGCTAAAACTCAAATCCATTGAGGTTTTTGAAATGCCCATTCAGCATTATTTTATGTTTTAACGCATCAGTCTCTTTCGATTGGGGGTTGATGATTGCGAGGTGTCTTTTAATAAACTCTTGCCTGTGTAATTCCTGCAAAAGACATAAAAATTCATATTCTTGGTTAAGTGTGAATCCAATATAATGGGCCAAATCATAACTATTTAATAGCTCATCAGGTTTTCCAAAATCCTTTTGAACTCCCGCTTTTA
>CANGGD010000029.1 GCA_947453295.1 Chitinophagaceae bacterium
AACCTGATAGCGGAAAAATTAATCATGGCGATACAGTTGTTTTCGGAAATTTTAGTCAAGAAGGATTAATTTATAAAGAAGACAAAAGAGCCATAGAGTATGTAAAAGCATTAGCTGAATTTTTTCCTTTAGCCGATGGCAGTAAAATTTCTGCTAGTCAATTCATGGAAAAATTTGGATTTAATGCAGAGCAACAATATACTCTGTTGAGTAAATTAAGTGGCGGTGAAAAAAGAAGATTACATTTAATGAGTGTGCTTTTTTTAAACCCCAATTTTTTGGTTTTAGATGAACCTACTAATGATCTTGATTTACAAACCTTAAGAACTTTAGAAGAATTTTTACTTGAATATCCCGGATGTATTTTAATTGTTAGTCATGATCGATATTTTATGGATAGAATGGTAGATCATCTTTTTGCTTTTGAAGGCGATGGCATAATAAGAGATTTTCCTGGTAATTATTCACAATACCGTGATGCATTATCAAAAGGTTTACTGAATGACAAGCCGCAACAGATTATGAAATCTCATGAAGAGGATAATAAAAATGAACAACCCACCCCTCCTATAAAATCAGAAGTCTATCAAAAAAAATTATCTTTTAAAGAAAAGTTTGAATTAGAATCACTCGAAAAAGAAATGCCTCAGTTGTTAACAGAAAAAAAAGAACTTGAAGAAAAAATATCACAGCCTTTGGCCTTCGAAGAACTTCAAAAATTATCAGAACGAATTAGTCAAATTATTCATCAGTTGGATGAAAAGGAAATGCGTTGGCTAGAATTAAGTGAAAAATCTTAATATTAATGACAGTTTTCATTGTCTTGTTTGATACTCATTCTTATTTGTTTTATTGCTGAACTATAGTTTTATGTTTTTATTTTAATCTTTTAAACAAAAAATTTTATGTCAACAAAAACATTAACAAGAAATGGAAGTAGTATGCCTACTGTATTTGATGATTTTTTTAAACCTTGGAATGAATGGTTCGATTCTGGATCTAATCTATTTAATAAGATGTTAACCATACCAGCTGTAAACATTATTGAATCAAAAGAAGATTTTAAATTAGATTTTGCAGTGCCGGGAATGAAAAAAGAAGATTTTCATTTAAATATAGAAGGGAACATGCTAACTATTAGCAGTGAAAAAGAATCTTCAAAAGATACAAATCACGATAGCAGATATACAAGAGAAGAATACAGTTATTCTTCTTTTAGCAGAAGCTTTTCCTTGCCTGAAGATGTAAATTCTGAAAATATTGAAGCTTCTTATCACGATGGGATTCTTCATATCACTATGCCTAAAAAAGAAGAAGCAAAAAAGTTATTAGTAAAAAACATTTCAATTAAATAAATTTTATAAAGCCTTTTCACTTCGAAGAGGCTTTTTTATAATATCAATAATTTTTTTGTGGCTATTTGATTTTTGCTTTTTATACTCAATAAATAGATTCCTCTTTCTAATCTGTTTTTGGGAATTGAAATAAAATTCGTTTTATTTCCTAATAATAGTTTTCGCTCTTTTACAACAATTGAGCCCTTATAATCTGCAAGCGTGATATCTGCTTCTTCAGAAGAAGATGACTTATAAAATAAAGTTATTACAGAATTATAAACCGGATTAACAACAACAATATTTGAAAAAGTTGAACTCAAAATACTTTTTACTTGACTATACACGGAGGTGTTATCTTTTTTAATTAGCTTAATTCTATAATAGTTGTCATCAAAATTTGGTGTCTTATCTTTAAATGAAAAAATTTGTGAAGCAGCTTTTAAATGTGTCAATACTGTAAAATGAATACCATCATTGCTTCTTTCAACATCAAAGCCTTTAGTTGAAATTTCTTTATTAATCGTCCAATTCAATTGATTACCATCGATCTGTTTTTCTACTTCGAAACTTGTAAAAATATTAAACACAGGATTGAAGGAAAGTATTGTTATATCATCTATCCCAATTGCATTTCCATATTTACTTACTCCTTCAAAACCAAGTTGAATGACTTCATTTGCATAATTTGAAAGATCTACAACATGTTGTCTCCACGTTAATCTTGTTGCATCTGATTCAAATCTTGAGTATCCTGCAATTCTGCTCCAACTCATCCCTTTATCTGTAGACACAATTAAATATATACTATCTAATTTTGTTGGAAATGTTGCATCGTGACTCATCCAAAAACTTATATTTATTCCAGGTGATTGATTGGCTATTGTTGAGGCCGGCATTTGAATGCAATTACTTATTAAGCGTGAATTAAAATTTGAAGAGTTACTTCCACTCCAACTATCAAATAAAAAAAACTTTATGCCTTCGGTTGAAGAGGTATGATATGGAAACAAAGTATCATTGGGGTAATCAATATTTGTATAATTACCAATTTGAACAGACCATAACTGCCTATCTCCTGTTTGAATATCACTATTTGGAAAAACAGGCAAACTTGATTCCGCATCTTCATTCAGTGGAAAATTCGATAACACATTTGCAGTTGTAACGCTCGATTTCAATTCATTGTTTTGATTAGCACTATCTCCTATTAATTGCACCGTTGCCGTATCAAAATTTTGACCAGACAATTCTAAATTTACCCCCGTAAAATATATTGTTTCAACATCTCCTGATAATATATTTCCGATGTTGTTTTTTGAAAGAATACGATTTCCATTAACGCCACCTAATTTCAAATAAATAGTTGCTGCATTTGATTGAATTGTATTTAGTCCTTCATTTTTTAGTTTAACCGTAATAGTTTGATTATTATTCATGCATGAAAAAACCGGATTAATAATTTCCTCAATGCCTGCATCAATAGCGAAAAGATGAATGAATTGCATCGATGGTCTATATATCGTTGCAGTAAGATTTGTTGAATAACTACTTCCTGAATATCTTCTTGAAGTTTTTGATACAGAGTTTGATGCATTGCCATTAGAAGTATAAAATGCAAACCCAGTATGATTTGTGCTATCTAAACGTTCAATTAAAACAGATAAATTTTTCCCCGGCTTTCTAACGAAAGGGGTATTTAATAAAATATAATAGTCTCCGGTATTTGTTGGATTTATACTTCCCGAAAAAACATTTACGTACCCTGATTTAGAAAAAATGGAAGTTCCTGAAAAAACAGATGAAGAAGTATCTTTCATCCATATTTTATAATTATTAATTAAGCTGGGAGATCCGATACTTAAAACCTTAAAACTAATTTTTTCTATTGGGGCATTAGATGTTGTAAATGTATTAGTTCCAAATTCAGCATTAGTATAAATAGATTCGCTAACAAAAAAATTAGCCGAACCTATAACTACCTCACTACTTGAACTCAAATTAGATGCTATTGTTATTGTTTGAGAAAGTAACCGGCAATAAAAAAATAAAAAGATTAACAATAAATAAAACTTATTCATAAAAATTCTGTTTAATTTTCTATGTTCTTTTTTTTTCTAAAATTAAATCGAAGATAGAAAGAACTTATAAAAGTTTAGGTATTATGAATAAAATCAGGAAGAATAAAGATTGCAATTGTTGTTATATTAATTTATCTTCGTTACCCTTTAAAAATTACTTTCATTTTAACCATTTTTAGTTTAAATGAATAAAGACAATGACTAATGGCTACTAAAAAAACCGTGGAAAAAAAGGCTACAAATAATCAAGGCAAAGAAGATGACTTACTTTATAAAAATCTAGATAAATATTTTGGTTTTGATAAATTCAAAGGTCCTCAAGAAGAAATCATACAATCTTTATTAAGTGGAAAAGATACATTTGTAATTATGCCTACTGGTGGAGGAAAGAGTTTATGTTACCAATTGCCTGCATTAATGAGTAATGGCGTTGCCATTGTTGTTTCTCCATTAATTGCCTTAATGAAAAATCAAGTAGACTTGATTAGAAGTTATAGTAGTCAAGATAATGTAGCTCATTTTTTAAATAGTACGCTTAATAAGGGTCAGCAAAAAGCGGTGAAAGATGATATTACTAGTGGTAAAACAAAATTATTATATGTAGCACCTGAAACATTGACAAAAGAAGAAAATATCAATTTTTTAAAATCGATACAGATTTCTTTTTTTGCAGTTGATGAGGCTCATTGTATTTCTGAATGGGGACATGATTTTCGTCCTGAATACAGAAAATTAAAAGACATGATGGAAATGATTGATAATAACATTCCTGTTATTGCACTCACAGCCACCGCTACACCAAAAGTTCAAAATGATATTGCAAAAAATTTAGGATTAAGAAATCCATCTGTTTTTATTTCCTCTTTTAATAGGCCAAATTTATATTATGAAATACAACCTAAAATAAATGTTGAACAGACTAATAAAAATATAGTTCGCTTTATACATCAACATAAAAACAAAAGCGGTATTATTTATACTTTAAATCGTAAAACAACAGAAGATCTGGCAAATATGTTAATGGCAAATGGAATATCTGCTGTGGCCTATCATGCTGGACTAGATGCTAAATTAAGGTCAACAAGACAAGATCAGTTTTTAAATGAAGAAGTAGATGTTATTGTAGCAACTATTGCGTTTGGTATGGGTATTGATAAACCAGATGTAAGATTTGTTATTCATTATAATATTCCAAAGTCTATTGAAAATTATTACCAAGAAACTGGAAGAGCTGGTCGAGATGGAATGGAAGGTAAATGCATACTCTATTATTCGCATAAAGATGTGGCTAAATTAGAGCAGCTCATGAAAGATAAGCCTTTAAGCGAGCGTGAGGTGGGAGCACAATTAATCAATGAAACGCTATCATATGCTGAAAGTAGTGTGTGCAGAAGAAAGACATTGTTATTTTATTTTGGAGAGCATTTTAATGACAACGAGAGTTGTGGTCATTGTGATAATTGTTTGCAGCCAAAAGAAAAAATTGAAGCTAAAGCTGATGCAATTATTGTATTAAACACGATAACAGCACTTGGTGAACATTTCAATATTGAATATCTGACACAGATTTTATTAGGGAAAGCAAATAAAACAGTTCAAATGTATAAACATGATGAATTGGATGTGTTTGGTACCGGTAATCATCAAGATGCAAATTATTGGAATAGCTTAATACGTCAAATGCTACTGAATGAAATAATTGAAAAAGACATCGTTGAATATGGTGTTTTAAAAATAACTAAAACCGGAAACAGCTTTTTAAAAAAACCAACCTCTTTCAAGATTGTACTTAATAATCTTTTTGAAAATGCTGTTGCTGATGAGGATGAATCTGTTGCTTCAGGTTTAACTTCTGGATCTTTGGATGAGAAATTGTCTGCTTTATTAAAAGATCTAAGAAAAAAAGTTGCTAAGGAAAAAAATCTTCCACCATTTGTTATTTTTTTGGAAAGCTCTTTGGAAGACATGGCTACAATGTATCCAACAAGCATGGCAGAATTAGAAAAAATTAGCGGTGTTAGTAAAGGAAAAGCTGTAAGATATGGAAAGCCTTTTATTGATTTAATTACAACTTATGTAGAAGAAAACGAGATTATTAAGCCTGATGATTTTGTGATGAAAAGTGTATTAAATAAGAACAATAATAAAATTTTCATTATCCAAAATGTAGATAAAAAAATACCATTAGAAACGATAGCAAAAAATAAAGATCTTAAAATTGAACAATTGCTTGAAGAAATGGAAACAATTGTTGCAAGCGGCACGAAATTAAATCTTGATTATGCAATCAATGATATGGTAGATGAATACGAACAAGAAGAAATAATCGATTACTTTAAGAGTTGTGAAACATCCTCTTTACAGATTGCACAAGAAGAAATGGCCGATAGTAATTTTAATTGGGAACAATTAAAAATCATGCGTATCAAATTTTTGTGTGAATACGGGAATTAATAAAAATTCTTACTATTAATTATTTAAGAATTTCTCTGCTTATTACTAATTTTTGAATCTCACTCGTTCCTTCACCAATTGTACATAGTTTACTATCGCGATAAAATTTTTCTACAGGAAAATCTTTTGTATATCCATACCCACCAAAAATCTGAACAGCATCTGTACTAATTTCAACAGCTATTTCACTGGCATAATATTTTGCCATGGCTGATTCTTTTGTCATAGGTAACCCTTTGATCTTTAAATCACAGGCTTGTTGTATTAATAATTCTGCACAGGCTATTTTAGTAGCCATGTCTGCTAATTTAAAAGAGATAGCCTGAAAGTTTGAAATAGGTTGATCAAATTGATGTCGTTCTTTTGAATATTGTAAGGCTGCTTCATAAGCGCCTTTGGCTATTCCTAAACTAAGAGCCGCAATTGAAATTCTACCACCATCTAAAATTTTCATTGCTTGTTTAAAACCATCTCCAACTTCTCCTAATCGATTATCATCGGATATCCTACAATTATCAAATATCATTTCACAGGTTTCGCTGGCGCGCATGCCTAACTTGTTTTCTTTTTTTCCAGCAGTAAATCCAGTTGTACCTCGTTCAATAATAAATGCAGTTGAATTGTTTTTTGCCCTTGGTTCTCCGGTTCTGCAAATTACTACAGCAACATCCCCCGACTTACCATGTGTTATCCAACTTTTCGTTCCGTTAATAATCCATTCACCACCTTCTTTAATTGCAGTCGTTTTCATGTTGCCGGCATCGCTTCCTGTGTTGGGTTCTGTTAAACCCCATGCACCAATAAACTCAGCAGTTGCTAATTTTGGTAAGTATTTTTTTTTCTGATTTTCATTTCCAAAAGTCATTATGTGTCCTGTACATAAAGAGTTGTGTGCTGCAAGTGATAAACCAACAGAGCCGCATACTTTAGATATCTCTTGTATGATTACATTATATTCAAAATAACTTAATCCAGTTCCTCCATAAGCCTCAGGGACAAGCACACCCATCATACCTAATTTTCCTAACTCTTTAAAAACATGAATTGGAAATTCTTGAGATTCATCCCAAATCATCATGTCTGGACGGATATGTTGGTGTGCAAATTCACGCGCTGTTTGCGCAACTTGTTGCGTCAATTCGTTAGTGGAGAAATTCATAAATGGCTTTTATTTGTATGCAATTTAGGGAATAAAATATACCAACATGCGTTAGTTTTTTTTATTATTATGTTACTAAATAATGAACAATTTTGCTGTATATTTTTTCATCAATCAACACGATTTTTTGAATTTCTTCTATGTTTTGAAAGCTCCCATGTTGATTTCTATAATTCAAAATAGCAATTGCAATTTTATATCCTATATAAGGGTGTGATTTTAATTGATTCAAATCAGCCAAATTGATATTTATTTTTCGAAGATCTTTTGATTTGATTTCTATCTTGTTGCTTATTTTTTGTAGAACTGAATCTTGTAAACCCCAAACTTCATGCAGTTGATCCATACTATAAAATCCACCGAGTTTTTCTCTATAAGAAATAATTCTTTGGGATAACTTTGGACCGATACCAGGTAATTTTTCTAAAGCCGTTGAGTCTGCTTGATTTATATCTATTAATTCAGCTAATGATTTTTGTTTTTGATTTTGTTTAAACTGTGAATTAGCTAAAAATGTTTTTGCTTCTTTAATCTTTACGTAAGGCATTAATTGATATGCAAGATCATCCGGAATACCCCATATTTTTTTTAGGTCTTGAGGCTCTCTAAATTTACCTCCCTTAGAAATATATTTTTGAATTGTTACTGCAGTTTTTTTGGTGACACCAAGTTGCATCCAGTTTTCAATTGAAATTAAATTAGGATCAAATTCGAATAATTGTGTTTTTTTATTTTCATTTTGAAAGATTTCATTTTTACTCAATTTTTCGTCAAACAATACACTTGAGTTAGAATCAACGATTGCCGAATCGGCTTTTTCGATGGTTATGGGTATTGTTGAGTCAGCAAAATAATATTCGTATAATAAAGAGCATGCCAAAATAAGTGCATTGAAAAATAAAATGATAACAATCCCTTTTCTTTCCTTTTTGGTAAAATAAAAAAACGCGTGATCTTGTTCATTTTCCATTGTATACTTTTTTTCTATTTGAAAAATCATTCAAGTTGAGATATTACTTGAAAGCAAAGTATTTATAACAAATCAAAAAGATAGGAGAAAAAAACGAAGATTATTCAGCATTAATCTCTTGGTTATCATATGCAAGTTGTATGCCGGCAGGAAGTGTTTCATTTACTTCATCGTGTTTGCCCATTTGATGACTCACGTGTGTAAAATAAGTATGAGGTGCATTTATAGTTTGAGCCATTTCAATGGCTTCTTGTAAAGTAAAGTGTGAAATATGTTTTTCTTTTCTTAATGCATTTAAAACAAGATGTTGAGATCCTTTTATTTTTTCTTGTTCAGCTAATTCAATTCTATTAGCATCTGTTATGTATGTGAAATTGCCGAATCGAAATCCAAGTACAGGCATTTTTAAATGCCAAACCTTTATTGGAATAACAGGTATATCTCCCACCCAAAAAGGTTCTTCTGTAATTTCACATAATTCTACATCTGGCACACCTGGATATTTTTCTGCTGAAAAAATATAACTAAATTCTTGCTTAATTGCCTGTTGAGTGATAGCGTTTGCATATATTTTCATGGGTTGTTGATGAAAATAATTGAATGCCTTTATATCATCCAAACCCGCTAAATGATCTTTATGTGAATGCGTAAATAATACAGCATCTAATTTTTTTACTTGTTGCCTAAGCATTTGTGAACGAAAATCTGGTGTTGTGTCTATTACAATTGTAGTGGTGTTGCTTTCAACTAAAATACTGCTTCTAAATCTTTTATCTTTTAATGAATCAGACTTACACACTTCACACTCACATGCAATCATTGGTACACCGCCACTTGTGCCAGTACCTAAAAAGGTTATTTTTAAAGGGGGGCAAAACATGAATGTAAATTACTTAAAAGGAACAAAGGAAAACTATTTATCTAAAGGCTGAGACATCAATTCATCAAACAATTTTTGACTTTCATGAGTAAGATCGTCAATGTTAATATTCAACAAAGGCATTAAATCAATTAGCGTATTGATTCTTCCTTCAATTTGTAAAAACTTATTTAATACAACTACCTTTTTGGCTTGTAAAATACAATAACCGCTTTGAAAAGTTCCACGCTCATATCTAATTACATAACCACCATCCTCAATGATATCTTCAATTTTCTTTAACGTAGGTTGATTAAACTTCATGTTGAACTTAATTATTTTAGTCTGTTTGTATACAATGCAACTTCCTATAATTAACTATAAAAAAGAAATTTTGTTTTCAACAATAGTTGATAAAATTGACAATAAAAAAGTCAATAAAGTTATCCACTTAGGATTTATGTGATTATTTAGTCTTTATAGAGGTTTTCTTAGCTAATATTTTCCTCGTTTGTTTGTTGTGATAGTAAGAAAGCTTCTTTTGAATTGATTTTAGATAAAGTTGTTTGACTATATTTTTTTAATACATTAAATAAAAAAAACAAAACAATAAATGCAATCGCTCCTATCCACCAATCTACTTTTGGATCTAATTTACTTAAATCAATTTTTTCTTTTGAATAAGTAGTTAAAAAGTATAATTGAAAAACGGCAATTGCATTGTTTAGAAAATGAGCAAATGTATTGACCCAAATATTTTTTGTTTGATAAAACATCATGCCTAATGCAAAACCCAATACCAGTCTGCTTAAAAACAAATAAATAGACATATGAATTAAGCTGAAAATTACAGAAGAAACTAATATTGAAACAAATGGTTTTTTCCACCATCTAACTAAAAAGTTTTGCAGCGCTCCTCTAAAAAATAGCTCTTCAAACAGAGCTGGAAAAAATGCCATTGTTATTATTGCAATTATTAAATCAGGTATTCCACTTAAATGACTCAATAACTTAACCTGATCATTATAATTTTCTTCCATTGTCTTTGCCATTGTTTCTAATGAAGGGAAATGCGAAACAATTTTTACACTCAAATCTTGTAAAGGCCCTGCCATAATATTGGCAGTGAATATGATTAGAAAACCTAGCATTATTTGAAAAACATTAAAATGCTTATTAATTCCTAGCCAAAAAGGATGTTTACCATTCACTCTCCATGAAAAAAGTATAGCCGGAATAAACAACATACATAATGTTCCCATTATTTGTAATAATCTTACTTTTTCTATGTTCTTAGCATCTTGCATCGCTACCATTAAAGCGCTTTCAATCTGGTTAAATGAAGTACCAGCTGGTACCATTTGAAGAGCAATAATGAATTGAACTATACTCGTTAAAATAAGCCCTAAACCCAGAAATAATAAGAAAATTCCTAATTGACTAAACCCAGAATATCCTTTTATACTTTTATATACTTGCATACGATTTTTTTAAATTGTAAGTTTGCACCGCAATATACAAATTTAGTTATGCCAAAAATAGGCAATATCATTTTACCAGATTTTCCTTTATTACTTGCACCTATGGAAGATGTAAGCGATCCTCCATTTAGAGCTGTTTGTAAAGATAACGGCGCCGATTTGATGTACAGTGAATTTATTAGTAGTGAAGGTTTAATTAGAGATGCTATTAAAAGCAGACAAAAATTAGACTTTAGCGAAGAGGAAAGACCATTTGGTATTCAGATTTTTGGAGGAGACGAAGAAGCCATGGCTATGAGTGCAAGAATTTGTGAAACAGTTAATCCAGATTTAGTTGATATTAATTTTGGATGCCCTGTGAAAAAAGTAGTAAGCAAAGGAGCAGGAGCAGGGGTATTGAAAGATATTGATTTAATGGTTCGTTTAACCGAAGCTGTGGTAAAGAGTACGCACCTTCCTGTTACTGTAAAAACCAGATTGGGTTGGGATGAAAACTCAAAAAATATTGAAGAAGTAGCTGAAAGATTACAAGATATTGGTGTAAAGGCACTTGCTATTCATGGCAGAACCAGAAGTCAATTGTATAAAGGTGAGGCAGATTGGACACTCATCGGTAAAATAAAAAATAATCCTAGAATGCAAATCCCAATTTTTGGAAATGGTGATATTGATAGCCCTCAAAAAGCTTTGGATTATAAAAATAGATATGGTGTGGATGGTATTATGATAGGTAGAGCAGCAATTGGCTATCCTTGGATATTCAGGGAGATAAAATCTTTTTTGAAAGATGGCAAAATAGTTCCTCCGCCAACTTTAGAAGAAAGAATTTCAGTTTGTAAAAAACATCTCCATAAATCTCTTGAATGGAAAGGACCAATAGTAGGGATCAATGAAATGCGCAGACATTATACCAATTACCTTAAAGGACTTCCCGGTATTAAAGAGTTTAGGTACAAATTAGTAACACTCACATCACCCGAAGCTATAAACGAAGTATTGGATGAAATTAGTAATAATTATAAAGATTATGAATTTCAACATACTCCCATTGAAATCATTAACTATCACCAAAATTGCCCGCTTTAATTTTTCTATAACCCAAGCGCCTTTTGCATTTCAGCTCCTAATGGATCTATGGCCGATGGAAAAAAATGAGTAAGCTTTCCTTTTTCATTGATAATGTATTTACAAAAATTCCAAGACGGCGTCTCTTCATTCCAGCCATTTTGTTTTTTATCGGTAAGCCATTTATAAACAAGTTGTTGATTGGCAGATTTAATAACTGATCCTTTTTTAGCTATTAAAAAACTAACGCCATAATTTTTTTTACAAAAGCTTGCGATTTCTGAATCTGTTCCTGGTTCTTGCTTTCCAAAATCATTTGCTGGGAAACCAATAATTATTAGATGTTCTTTTTGTTGTTGATATAACGTTTCTAAGCCTTCATACTGTCTTGTAAATCCACAATTGGAAGCAGTATTCACTAACAAGATTTTTTTGTCTTTCAATTTTGAAAAAGGAAATTCTGATCCATCATTTAATTCTATTTTCAATGAATAAAAATCAACAGTAGTATTTTGAATATTTTCTTCAGTCATCGTTTTTGTTTTTTTACTACCCATTTTCATAATGAATGGATACATTGCTTTTAATATTTTTTGTTTGGGTGTCATGTTTGAAGTTGATTTTGAAGGCGTCATCACATAAGCAATTGTAACAACGGAAATGGTTATGGCAGAAATTAAAAGTAGTTTCATTTTATTATAATTATCAAACAAGTTAATGACTTAATTTTGGTTTAAAGATAAAAAAGTATGAATACTGATGAACATTACATGAAAATTGCTCTTCAGGAAGCAAATAAAGCATTCAACAAAGATGAAGTTCCTATTGGAGCTGTTATAGTGTTGAAAGACCAAATTATTGCCAAAGGGTACAATCAAGTAGAAATGATGAAAGACAGTACCGCACATGCAGAAATCATAGCTTTAACAAGCGCTTTCAATTATCTTGGCAGCAAATATTTACCTGATGCAATTTTATATGTTACGGTAGAACCTTGCTTAATGTGTAGCGGAGCATTATATTGGAGTAAGCTTGGAAAGATTGTATTCGGCGCCTATGATGAAAAAAATAGTTACAGAAGAGTTGCTGGAAACAATAATCCCTTCCATCCAAAAACTGAAATTGTTGGCGGTATTTTAGAAGAAGAGTGCAGTCAATTGATGAAAAATTTCTTTAAAAATCTAAGATGAGTTTTTTAAAAGTCAAATTGAAATTATAATTAAAGCAATTAACTTTGTGCATCATTTAAATCAAATAAAAAATAATAATTTATGTCATTTACATTAGGACCATTACCCTACACACACGAAGCTTTAGAACCACATATTGATGCACAAACAATGCATATTCATCATGGTAAACATCATCAAGCTTATGTTGATAATTTAAACAAAGCAATTGCTGGAACAGAGCATGAATCAAAAACTATTGAAGAGTTAGTACAACATGCGGGTTCTATAAGCGCTGCTGTTCGTAATAACGGTGGCGGTCACTGGAATCATACTTTTTTCTGGGCATCTATGGCGCCTAATGCTGGTGGACTTCCAACAGGATCATTAGCAGAAGCCATTGATCATTCTTTTGGATCATTTGATGCTTTTAAAGAAAAATTTAATCAAGCCGGTATGACTCGTTTTGGTAGTGGATGGGCTTGGCTTATTGTTAAAGAGGGTAAACTTGAAATCACTTCTACTCCCAACCAAGATAACCCGTTGATGGATGTTGCTGAAACAAAAGGTACACCAATTCTTGGAGCAGATGTTTGGGAACACGCTTATTATCTTAAATACCAAAACAAACGTGCAGACTATTTAACTGCATTCTGGAATGTTGTAAACTGGAATGTTGTAGCAGATAGAATGCAAGCTGCGTTGTAATTATAATTTCATTGGAATTTCAATAGCCAACAATTCAGCATCTTCATTTGCTTGAATGCTGAATTGATTGGTGTTTTGTATACCAATTGCATCTCTTTTTGATAATTTAATTCCATTTACAGAAACAGAGCCATTTATCACTACAAGAAATACTCCATTTCCATCAAATCCGTTTTTGTATTCCAATAATTTTCCGTTGCTAATATTAGCTAGAGAAAAGCGGGCATCTTGATTAATCCAAAGTGCTTCGTCTTCTTCTTTTGGAGAAACAACTACTTGCCATTTGTTTTCTCTTCCAATCAAATCAAATGAACGCTGATCGTAGCGTGGGGTAATATTTTTGATTTTGGGAAACAACCATATTTGAAATAATGTTACCGAATCTGTTTTAGAAGCATTGGCTTCTGAATGTTGAATTCCAGATCCTGAGCTCATAATTTGAATATCACCTGCTTTTATAATTCCGTGTCCTCCTGTATTGTCTTGATGTTGTAACGCGCCTGTTAGAGGAATCGTTACAATTTCCATGTTATCATGTGGATGCAATGGAAAAGCACCGCCACCCTCAATAAAATCATCATTCAGCACACGCAACATTCCAAAATGAACTTTTTCTGGATTATGATAATTAGAAAAACTAAAATAATAATTTGGCTTTAACCAACCATAATTTGCAGTTCCTCTATCTTCGGCAAGAAATAATTTTGTTTGCATAAATTTTGATTCAGAATACAAACTTAAGATAGTTTATATTGTAATTGTTTGATTTTATTGTATAAAAAAAGAGCAGTGTTTGTCTGCTCTTTTTAGAATTAGTGTTAGTTAAGCTTAGAACTTATACGTTAAATTAAATGCTACAGATTGACCAAAACTTCTATTCCATCTGATGAAATCTACACCTTTATCATATTTATTATTTTGATTGGTGTCTTCAAAAAAGTTAATTTTTTGTGCTAACAAATCTTTGATGGTAAACTTTAATTCTAAATTTTTCTTCTCAATTGTTTTTGCAACTTGAAAATCAATCATGGTTTTACCATTTTCCCAAACATTCGCTTCGTTTTCATTTCCCACTAATAATATTCTTTGTCCTACCCTATTTGAAGAAAGAGTTGACGACCAACCGTTGTCGTTATTTTGATAGGTTAAACCAGCATTGAAACAATAAGGCGATTGACCTTGTAAAGGCCTGTCTCTTTTTTGTGTATTATCTACACCCGCTGATCTTGCATCAACTACAGATTTAATAAATGATGCATTTGCAAACAAAGTAAGATTTTGTAAAATGCTTTTATCACTGGATTTAAAATAACTTCCTATTAAAGTTCTAAACTCTATTTCTAGTCCTTTGTTTTCTGCGCTAATTGCATTATATGTTACAGCTTCTCCCTGACTTTGTGCTGATGTTCCTTGTTCAATTGGATCTGTAAATTTCTTGTAAAATGCAGATAGGGTTAACATCTGGCCTTTACCTGGATATATTTCGTATCTAACATCATAATTATCTATCAATGCTCTTTTTAAAGCAGTATCTCCACTGAAATTATATCTTGTTGCAAAATTGTAAAACTTAGCAAATGCTAACTCTCTAAATTCTGGTCTGTTTACTGTTTTTGAAAAACATAAACGAAGATTTTGTTTTTTATCTATAGAATAAACAACATTAGCTGATGGTAATAAATCTGTTACTTTTCTATCCACAACAAATTCAGTACCTGGTCCGTTTGGCAAATTCAGGGTCATATTAAATTGTTCTATTCGATAGCCATAAATTAACCTAACTAGTCCCCAGAAACGCTGATCTAACATTAAATATGCGGCATTTAATTTTGTTTTTGCTGTATAATTATTGAAGTAGCTCACATCCTCATTAAGAATAAATTTTCCTGCTCCAATATTATGTTTGTCAAAAATCTTTTCTTCGGGCAAATACAATAAATTTCTATTAAACACAGCTAAATTACTTTCCTGTACCATTCCCAAATATCTTTGTTTATAATCTCTATCTCTTTGTTGAATATAAGCGCCAATTTTTATATTTGTTGTGATGTCTTTTGTTAGATTAAAATTTCTCTGAGCATCAATTTTAAAAATAGTAGCATTTTCTTTCACTGTAGAATAATATATAAATCCACCATTATCCACCTGTGTTGTGCCTCTTGCTATTGCTGCATAAGGTACCCTTGGTAAGGAGTCTTCACTTTTTGGAACGCTTAAATAGATCATGTTGCGCATATCTGGTACATCTCTTTTTATTTGAGAATATCCTGCCAGCCAATTTATTTTTATTTTTGATTGAGGCAAATAATGATCTCCTAATAATTGACTAGATAACATTTTACTTGAAGTATACCACATTGTTGTGGCTTTTCTGTAAAACGCATCATTTCCTTCTTGAAGATTATTAAATCCTTCTGTTCTAATTACTTTGTCTTCTGAATTAATACTTAAAATGTTTTTAAAACTAAAACTGTTGTTGTTGTTAAGTTTTAAGGAGAAGTTAGCCAAGCCTCCTAATAATACATTGATGTTGTAAATGCTCTGTGTTAAATTACTTTCTAATCCAGATGTGTCACTTAAATCTACATGCGCCACATGCTTTTTATTGACACCATCAGTTGTGTTGTAATTTCTGCTATAGGTTAATGCAATTAAGCTCCCGAAAAAATCTTTTTCTTTTCTTTGAAAGTTTCTTCCATTTACATATTGCATATTTAAATTTAAAAATGCCTGATTCATATGTGTGCCCCATTCATTGCGCCAATTCCGTGCTAAATCTGGTTGTTGAAAAGCTGGTTTGGGAAAATCAAAAGAGGAAGGAATATTTTTTGGTAGGGCTCTAGTTCCATCATCATAACCTAAGAAATCTGTTCTACCTCCAAAATAAGTTCTATGATCTCTAAATGTTGTAATTGAATTCCAACCTGCACCAATTGTATAAGACTGAAAATCTTTTGCTACAATATCTTTCGTATTGATAAAAATTGAACCTCCTGCAAACTCAGCAGGCATGTCTGGTGTAGCCGTTTTATTAATAATTAAATTATCAAGCATGTTAGCTGGAAAAATGTCGAAAGAAAATGCTTTTCTATCCGCTTCTGTACTTGGAAGTGGTGCACCATTTAAAAATGCTGCGTTATATCTATCATTTAAACCTCTTACAATAACAAACTTATCATCTTGAATACTTGCTCCGCTTACTCTTTTTAAAATATCACTTGTATTTTTATCTGGTGTTCTTTTGATGGCTTCAGCAGAAATTCCATCACTTACACTTGCGCTGTTTTTTTGTGCAATTAGTAATGAGTTTACTGATTCTTTAGGTCTAGATAAGCCTCCGCTACCTTTTATTACAACGGCACTCATGTCACCTTTTTTATCCATTATAATATCTTGGTTTACAACATCACCAGCTACAACTTTTATAGGGCTTGTTGTTTTTGTTGTGTATGAAACATAGCTACAAGTGATTTTATAAGCTCCTGGTTGCAATCCCGAAATAGAGAAAAAACCATTTTGATCAGATTGAACAAACTTTTTTGTTCCATCTACTGATACTGTAGCTCCTATAAGCATTTCTCCAGTTTTGCTACTCATTACCTTTCCTGTGATTTTGCCTGTTTGTGCAAAAGATTGATTTCCAAAATAGAAGAATGAAATTAATAGAAGAATAAAATTTTTCATTTGATAAAATTTATAGATGCAAAAGAACAAAATTCTTTTTGTTGAAATGTTACCAGAATGTTACCAGAATGTTATGTAATTTGATAGAGTACCTAAAAATATAATCTTCAAAAAAAATAAGGGCCGTCTTTTCAGACAGCCCTTATAAAATTCTATAAAAAATTCTGATTATTTTCTAATCATCATTCTTGTAGTATTGGTAACGTTTCCTACAGTATATTTTACTATATAAACACCATTTGCTAAATTATCAGCAACGATAGTTGAAACGATAGAACCATTATTGTTTTGAACATTCATTGATTTAACTACTTTACCAGTCAAATCAATAATTTGAACAAAAGCAGTTGTGTTGTTGATAACACCAGTTTTTACATTTAATGTAAAGAATCCATTGTTAGGATTTGGAGAAACCGCTGCTGTGTTTTCTGCTTCTGGAGCTACTCTTGCAAAAGAGAAACAACCAGTTTTTGCAGCTAATCCAATAGCTAATGTTTTAGCAACAGATTGAACACAAGCTGATGTGTAATACAATTTAATTAAGTCTGTAGTTGCAGATGCAGAATTAGAATTGTATTTAACACGTATTATTCTGCTAGTTAAATCGCAAACCGTATCTGTATTTAACGCAGGGCTACCAAACGCTGGCAATTCCCATAAGTAACCTGTTGGTGCAGGAACTGTAGCAGTTGCTGCTGGGAAAGATGCAGGTGCAGTGTAACGGAATACTCTGTTACCACAAACATCTGATACTGTTGATTTAACAAGAGTTGCAGGTGTTGGGTTTGTTAAAGCTGTAGATAGCGCAATTTTCAAACCTTTCCATTTGTTAGCTGCACAATTTGAAGTAATTCTTACTCTAACGCTATCTGTTGTTGCAAAAGCACTGTTATCAGTAAAATGAGCAACAATGTATCTTGCATCTGATGGAATATCAGCTACTGTAGTTCCTGTTGTTGCAGTCCAAGAACCTGTAGAAGTTTTAAATGAATCAATTACATAAGAAGCTAAAGCTTTAGTTCCAGTGAAATTCCACTCATAACCAGTACCTGCAACTGCAGTACTAGTTGCTGCTGCAAGCGCACCAGCAGTAAATTGGAATCTTCTATTTGAACAAACATTTTTCAAAGTTTGAACACCTGTTACTGTAGATTGAGCAGGACCAGCTAAAGCTGTATTATTTAATTTAACTGCTTTTGTTCCTGTAGCTAAACCACAATCAGAAGTAAATGCATATTTAACACTATCTCCAGCTGCAGCTGCAACATCAGATGAGAATTTCAATACGATAAATTTAGATGTAGCTGAACCAGAGTCAATAGTAGCACCAGTTAATGCTAAACCCGTACGAGTCCAAGAGTAACCTGTTGCACCTGCTGGTAAAACTGGAGCAGTATAAAGATATTTTTTACCACCGCAAACATTAGTTACAAGCGGAGTTATAACCGGAGCAACTGTTGGGTTAGCAAGAGCTGTTTTGTATAAATTTAAACGAACTGTGTCTGTAATGTTACAATTATCATAAGCAACAACTTTTAACGTACCAGAACCAGTTACACCTACAGATATTGAATTAGTTCCTTGACCTGATATGATAAAGTTGTTAATACCAGTTGAAGACCAAACGTAAGTTAAACCTGCTACGTTGTTTACAGAGTAATTAAATTGAACTCCAGTACAAGCCTGTACGTTAGAATTACCACTGATAGCAGATAAGTTAGCTAATGATCCAGCACATGGAACTACTTTTGCAACTGTATCTGAAGTAGCACAAAGATTTGAAGCAGTTACTGAAATTGTAGCTTCTCTTTTTAAGATAACTGTTACTGAGTTTGTACCTTGACCAGAAACAATTGAATTACCAGTGCCAATAATGTTCCAAGTATATCTTGTTCCTGCAACATTAATTACAGAGAAAGTTTTTACTGAATCAGAACCCGTACCAACTACTGATACTCCAGTGATTGCTGATGGTTTTGAAGGAGTAATACAAGAAACAACTTTTGCAGTTGTATCTGAACTTGCACAAGTATTAGCTACTTTTACAGCAACAACAGCTGCACTTTTTAAAATTACTGATATTGAATTTGTACCCTGACCTGAAGTAATTGAATTACCAGTACCTGTAATAGTCCAAGT
>CANGGD010000030.1 GCA_947453295.1 Chitinophagaceae bacterium
CGTGTCTATTTTGTAAAGCAAAAAGAAAATCTTCAAAACTTGATATGGACAAATTGCAAATCGCTTCCAGTTTTTTAATGTATGCAATAAAGGCTTCAGCATTAGAAACTTCCATTGCTTTATCAGGCCTAAAAGCAGGAATTACTTTAACCTCAAAGCCACTGTCTGCGATTTTTTGATGATACTCTAATGTGTCAATAGGATCGTCAGTAGTACAAATTACCTTCACATTCATTTTGCGAATTAAATTTTTAGTACTAAATGCAGGAGACATTAATTGCAAATTAGCTTGATCATATATATTCTTTGCTGAATTTATATTTAAAATATCCTGAATTCCAAAATAACGCTGCAACTCTAAATGCGTCCAATGATATAATGGATTGCGCATAGTATAAGGAACTGTTGCAGCCCAATGATTGAATTTTTCAATATCCGACTTTTTCCCAGTACAATAATCTTCTGGAACACCATTGGTTCTCATAGCACGCCATTTATAATGATCACCGTACAACCATGCTTGTGTTAAATTATTAAAATTAATATCATCTGCAATTTGCTGCGGAGAAAGATGACAATGATAATCAATCAATGGCATCCCTTTAGCATATTCATGATATAAGATTTGTGCTGTTTTTGTTTTTAATAAAAAATGGTCATCCATGAAAGACTTCATACCCTTTAACTTTTTTTATAATTATAAACTCACCCCACGTTTCCATGGAATAAAATCGTCCTGATTTAATAATACTGCCTTAGGTGTTATCAACCCACTAGCCGCTTGAATACAATACTCTAGAATCTCTGCGCCCATTTGTTCAATAGTTTTTTCTCCTTCAATAATGGGCCCCGTATCTATATCAATAATATCGTTCATTCTTTTGGTTAATGCTGTATTACTTGACACTTTAATGGTTGGACAAACAGGATTACCAGTTGGAGTTCCTAAACCAGTAGTAAATAAAATTAATGTAGCACCTGATGCAGCTTTACCTGTGGTGGCTTCTACATCATTTCCTGGAGTACACACTAAACTTAATCCTGGCTTGGTGGCTAATTCGGTATAGTCTAATACATCTACAACAGGGGAATTACCTCCCTTTTTAGCAGCACCTGCAGATTTAATAGCATCTGTGATTAACCCATCTTTAATATTACCAGGAGAAGGGTTCATATGAAAACCGGACCCCACACTTAAGGCTTTATTATTGTATGACTGCATTAAATGAATAAACTTTTTAGCAGCTTCTGGTTCGATGGTTCTATTGATGAGCTCTTGTTCCACTCCACATAATTCTGGAAATTCAGCTAGTAAAACCTTGCCTCCTAAGGCTACTAATAAATCAGCACAAAAACCTACTGCTGGATTAGCTGAAATCCCACTAAATCCATCACTTCCTCCACATTTTACTCCTATTGTTAATTTATCTAAACCTGCTGGTTGACGCGTTTGCTTATTTGCTTCTATTAATCCTAAAAATGTTTGCCTAATCGCTTTTGCAATCAAATCGGGCTCACTAATAGATTCTTGTTGTTCAAAAACAAATAATGGTTTATTGAAATTAGGATTACGTAATTGGATGTCATTTTGCAAATCATTGGATTGTAAATTTTGACATCCTAAACTTAATACTGTAATTCCTGCCACATTTGGATGATTGGCATATGCAGCTAACAATTTACTAAGCACAGCCGCATCTTGACGTGTGCCACCACAACCACCTTGATGGTTTAAAAACTTGATCCCGTCAATGTTTGGGAAAACCCTGTTATTTTTTTGTGCGTTTGCAGATAAATCAATGGAAGCATTTGCATCTATATTTTTACCTTCCTTGTATGCATTCACTAAAGAATGAGTATAAGCTTTATATTTAGGAGTATCTGCATAACCTAATTCATTATGCAACGCCTCTTTAATTACATCTAGATTTCTGTTTTCACAAAAAACAGTAGGGATAAATAACCAATAATTGGCAGTTCCCACTGATCCATCAGTTCTATGGTATCCTAAAAAAGTTCTGTCCTTGAATGCACTCGCATCTGGAGCTTTCCATTGATACTGGTATGGTTTGAACGTAAATGGTTCCGCTGCATGATGAAGGTTTTGAGTACTCATCAAAGTTCCTACACTTACTGTTTTAGTGACTTTACCCACCAATACTCCATACATGATCACCTCCGCTCCTTCGGGCATATCATTCATGTAAAATTTGTGCTTAGGTGCTATGTCCTCTAGCAAAACATAAGTAGTATTTTCATAAACTATTGCTTGACCTTTTTGTAAGGGTTGCAATGCTACTAATACATTATCTAAGGGGTTCACCTTTAAAACTAACTGCTTCATGATATTAATCTTTTATATTAAAACATTCATTCATTACAAACTGAATGCCTTTGTTGTTGATCAAAGATATCAAACTAATTACTGAATTATTAAAGGATTCGCTAAATGAGAATTGATTTATAGTCACTTCTTGATTTAATTTTTCTTGATATACAAAAAAAGCCGCCAAACATACGCTCATAGCCATTGGCACTTCATTTTTTAATTGCTGAAATTTTTCAATTAAATAGAGATTTCTCATTTTAATTTTTTCAGAATAATTCAACGCTATACTTTTCCATTGATGTTCAATAGTTGGATTAGAGAAACGATCTAATACTACATTCTGAAATTGGGTGATATCCGAAGAAGATATTTCATCGCTCAATACACAAGGCGCGATTTCATTTGCCAATAAATGCAAAATAAATTTTCTAAAATCATTATTAGCCATTGCGTCTTTTACAGTTTCAAAACCTAATAAAATTGCCAAAGCACAACAAAATGTATGTGTTCCATTTAATAACCTCAACTTTAATTCCCTAAATTTTGCAATAGAAGGCGCGACTACCACACTTGTATCCGCTTGCGAAAAACTTAATTCGTTGACTGTACTATATTTATGGGTTTCAATAGCCCATAATGCAAACGGTTCACTAGTAATCAACAAATGATCTTGATAGCCTAATTGATTCTCTAATTGCTTTTGTTCTTTCTCGGGTAAATTACCTGTTACAATACGATCTACTAATGTATTACAGAAATCATTTGACACATTCAGCCAATCAATAAACTCATTAGGGAGTTGTTGTAAAATCGCTAAATCTAAAACGATTTTTTTTAAAATATTTCCATTGTCTGGTATTAATTCGGTAGGCAAAATGACTAGGCCATATTTATCCGCATTCGTTTCAAAATGTTTCCATCGATGCCATAAAATGGACAATAATTTACCTGGAAAAGAGAAAGGAGTATTGATAAGCTGAGTATCCTTCTTTTCATATACCAAACCCGCTTCTGTCGTATTAGATATCACAATTTTTAAATCTTTCGATTTTGATAATTCCAATATTTCCGTCCATTGTGTTGAAGCTTCTAACACCCTGCTGATGGAAGTGTTTTCATAAATTTCATTTACTTCATTGCCATTAACCAATCCTTTGATAACATGATGATACAAGCTATCTTGTTTTTCAAAATCAACAATACCGCCTGTTGCGGTGGATTTAACAACCACAATACTGCCATTAAAGATCCCTTTTTTATTAGCCTTATCTATAAAAAAATCTGGAAGCCCTCTTAATAAAACACCTGTTCCAAATTGCAGTACTTTTTCTGGCAAAAGATGTAATTTTCCATTTTTGGCTTCATACCTTTCCTTGTTATATAAAATACTCTTTTCCATCTATTCAATTTCTTTTATTCTGCGATCGGGTTCCAATTATTTTTAAATACCCAGCTTGCATTTATTTGATTTCCTGTAGGCTTCCCCTTCGCAGTTTCTAAATTATTTTTATAAAATCCTGTAGAAGATTTTTCTTTATCACAATTATAATAGTAGACTCTTCTTCCCCATTGAATGTTATTAGTGGTAGGCACTAAATAAATATCTTCCTCCGACATGTTTGCAGGAAAATGACAGTTGATTAAATAAAATTGCGCATCTCTGTGATAGCGTCCAAGCTTAAAACCATCATAACCTTTAAAACTGCAATTCACTAATACTGTTTTAGAATCCTCGTTGACTGACCCATCATGCCATATAGCAGCAGGACCTGTATGAGTAATGAAAGTGCAATTTTCGGCATATGCCCACCCTCTTGGACAATAAAAATCTACACCGCCTTCCAAAATGCAATCTTTGAAATAAAACATTCCATTTGTTGTATTCCAAGGACTCATTGTATCTCCTCCAAAAGCCACAAAACGACATTGCTCAAATTTTAATTTAGTGGCATTGAAACTCCTAAAAGCCATTTGATGTCCTGTTGCTTTTATGGTTTTAACTCCAGCACTATCACTTTTGCAAACGATAACTTGATCCTCTTTATTCATAAATCCATAATCATTCTGAATGGTTAGTCCAGAAAAAGAAATATCAGAGCAAGAATCAACATTAAATGTAGCCACTCCCCAATCATCTATATGATCACATCTCCAAGTATCTCTTGCAATGGATTGTGTAATAATAGTTTTTTCTATCCCTGCTCCAAGGAATGAAATATGGCTCTTTTTTAAATAAATTTTTTCATCATAAATTCCAGGTGCAATTTTTATAACTACATTTTGATTTTCGTTAAGTACAATACTATTAATTGCAAGTTGAATTTTCTTGAATTGAGCAGTTCCGTTTTGAGCAACAGTGATGATCATTGCATTTTTCTTGCCAATAGTGTTCCTATTTAAATTCGCAAAAACAGAGCTATGCATTAATAACCCCAACCATATAATATTAATCGCCCATTTAATCATAACTTCACTTTTGTTAATAGCCATTGAGCTAAATTTTTTGCTGCTTCAAAATTTTCAAAAATAATAGGAAGCTTTCTGCCGTCAACATATTCATTATACAACCAAGGATCTCCAATAGCTATCACGGTTCCTTTTCCATAATTCGCCATAGCAATGATATTGTCTGAACCATTTGTTGCAATAGTTTGTGCAGGAGCTGATACTTCCAATGCGCTTACTTCCTTCAAATACATTTTTAATCCTGGATGACCAAAAGGTGAAGTTGTGTTTGTAATAACATTCCCAGTTTCAAAAGCATTCCCTTTAACCATATTTACAGACTTATCTGTAAACCGAATCCCAAATTTGGTTGCTAATAAATTAAAATGCGACAAATCACAATTGGCGCTATCATTTGCCATTAAAACTAAAACGCCTCCTTCTTTTACCCAATTAGCAATCGCATTGGCTTGTTCATTTGTCATGTAATTAGGAGCTGGATTGTCTTTGACGTGATCCGGATCTACTATGATATAAACGGAACGATTACCTAAATTCATTTGGGATGGCGCAGATTCTAAAATTTTTTGAGAAGCTCCATATTCCATGAATTGATTTCCCCAAAAACTAAATCCTCCATTTGATAATTCATTCCAATCATAATGCCAATGGTACTCATTTCCATATGCATCCTTTTTAGTTTCATTATTATAGAATGCATCAAGCACAACTGTTTTACCTTTTCCAACTTTAGAAACACTTGCATACTCCGCTTCTACACCAGACTGAATAAAAGCACCTATTCCTTTAGGGTCATTTACGACCACAGGTTCACTAAAATAATATTGTAAACTTCCATCACGGTAGGGAGTTCCTCCTAAACCTGAAACACTTACAGTTCCTTGCAAGCTTACTTGCCCCTCTTCTTCTTTAATAAATTTATTTATAATTCCATCATACCCTTTTTGAGCAGCAATTACATATTTTTCATCTATCAAGCCTAATCTCACTGCTTTAAATAAAACAGTCACAAACATGCTAGATGCAGATGCTTCGAAATAGTTTTTTTCAGCATTGGGTACATCTAAAATATCTAACCACACACCTGTTTTAGCATCTTGTACTTTTACAACCGCCTCCACATATCTTTTTAAAATTTCTGTTAGCTGTTTTCTGTCCGAATGATTTACTGGAAAATATTCCAACGCATCCACTAATGCTACTCCGTACCAACCCATTGCTCTACCCCATACATAAGGAGAAGTACCTGTTTGTGGATTTGCCCATGCTTGCTGTTTACTTTGATCCCAAGCATGATATAACAAACCATTAGATGGATTTCTAGTATGCTTTTCGGCAATTGCAAATTGGTGTGCTATGAGTGAAAAAGCGGATGTATCATGCATTACAGAAGCATATTGAGCATAAAATGCAGAACCCATATACAACCCATCCAACCACATTTGATTAGGATATATTTTTTTATGCCAATACCCTCCCTCTTCATTTTTTGGTTGATGATCTAGTTGATTTTTTAAAAGTTGAATGGCTTTTTTATATTTTTCTTTACCTGTTATTTGATACAAGGTTAAAAGCAACTTGCCATTATTCAAATGATCTAAATTAAAGTCGGAACCTTTATAGTCTAAAATGCTACCATCTTCCTGAACATAATAATCCATACTATGCTGGATATAATTAAAATAGTTGGCATCCCCCGTAAGTTTCCAAGCCCCTTCGATGCCTTTTAAAATGACACCTTGGTCATATGCCCAACGTGCTTTCCCCCCTGGCTTTACCGAAAAAGAGTCTGGCCATAATTGCATAGCGACTGCCGACATTTTTTCAAACCACTTAGAAGTTGTTGGATGATTTTTATTTAAAGAAATAGTGTCTATTTGAATATGCGAGGATCGAACAGAAGTTAAAATTGGTTTATTAGAATTAGTGCGTATGGTTGAGGACTGAATTGAAATACTATCTGCATCTTCCAATTGAATTCCCTCCCTTGCAGTGATACTTAAATGACTTAACTGAACATTCTTTATTTTCATTTCAGGCAAGCCTCTCACAAAAACTGCTTTACTTGCTCCATCACAAACTATATTGTCAAAATAAAAATTTTGAAATTGAGGGGTTGCTTCGGTTACAGGAACTTTTTCAATAATAGGAGCTATGGTGGGTTCCCCATTTATTTTAATAGGATCTGTGGCAGCATAATACATGTCAAATAAAATCGCTTCCCCTACAATGTCCTTCATATTTATATTATTGACATAGATATTTTCAACCTTCCCGCCTCTTCCTCTTAATGTTTTAAATCGAAGACCAATATCGGAACCAATAAAACTACAATCACTAACATATATATTTTTCACACCTCCACTCATTTCACTGCCTACCACAAAGCCACCGTGCGCTCTATATACAGTGACATTTTTAATAATTACATTTTGTGTAGGCATTCCTCTTTTTCGCCCTTCTTCATCACGACCACTTTTTATAGTGATTCCATCATCACCCGTATCAAAAACACAATTTTCTAACAATACATTACTCGCACTTTCTAAATCTATGGCATCTGTATTGGTTCCCCACCAAGGATTTTTTACCTTCAATCCATTTACAGTCACATGACTACTAGTTACAATATGCGTTGTCCAAGCAGGTGAATTTTCGAGTGTAACACCTTCAATGAGTACTCTTTTACAATTACTAATACGAACCATATTAGGACGTAAAAAATCCTTGATGCCTTCAAAGTCAGCTAATTTTTTTCCATCCACTAATTTTCCTATGTCTTTACTTTTAGCTGCTTCTACTGCTGCTTTGGATGGATACCATGTTTTTTTATCTGCAGTCAATGCACCTCCATAATTTTGTAAATGATTTTTCCATTCAGACTCTGTTAATTTTTCTTTTTTAACGGGCCTCCAATAAATACCATTTCCATTCATAATTCCTGAACCAGTGATTGCTATATTTTCTTCGCCTTCAGCAGTTATAGGAGATTGACATCTTGCTGCATTGGATCCTTCAAAAGAAGATACCACTAAAGGATATTGCGCGAAATCGGAAGTGAACACGACTAAAGCCCCTTTTGCTAAATATAGATTGACATTAGACTTTAAAACAATCGGTCCTGTCATCCATTCTCCAGCAGGAATCATAACCACTCCGCCTCCTTTTGCATTCATGAATTTAATAGCGTTATTGATAGCTATTGTATTCACATTCAATCCATTGGCTATGGCACCAAAACGAATAATATTAACTGTATCTTTTTTAAAAGAAGTTGTCAGAATTTTAAAATTGGGTTGTTTTTGCGCATGTGAATACATGGACACAAAAGCAAAAAAAGAGGCAAAAATCAATCGTTTCATAGAACAATAAATTTAATAATTATACCAACCTAATAGTCAATCAAATAGGCCAAAGAAACATGAATTTACGCAAACGATACCGGGAATTAAGCATAAAAAATATTACTTTTAGATACATTTAGCTCAGGCTATTATGAAGTACGAAGCCATTACCATAAAAGACATTGCCAAAGCCCTTGGTTTATCCACCTCTACCGTTAGTAGAGCGCTAAGGGATAGCTATGAAATTAGCTCTGAAACCAAGGACAGGGTCTTGGCCTATGCCAAGGAAATGAATTATCGCCCCAACCCCATTGCTTTAAGCTTAAAAGAAAAAAGAAGTAGTTCCATAGGGGTTCTAGTAAGCGAGATAGCCAACAGCTTTTTCTCCCAGGCTATTAATGGTATTGAATCCGTGGCTCAGGAAAAAGGATATAACGTAATTATTGCTCAAAGCAAAGAAGATTTTGACAGAGAGGTATCTGCTTTACATTATTTAGCCTCTCGTAGTGTTGATGGAATTTTGATTTCGGTGTCTGCAGGCACTTCAGACTTTTCAACTATAAATGATTTGTATTTAAGAGGAATGCCTTTGGTGAGTTTTGATCGTGTGGTGGATCATTTAAATATGCATAAAGTAAAAGTAGATAATTACAAAGGCGGATACGATGCAACACATCATTTAATCAAAAACGGATATAAAAAAATTGCATGTATAGCGAGCTCTGCTTATTTATCTATTTCGGAAGAGCGCGTAGCAGGATACAAAGACGCACTCATTGAAAAAAAGATGGGTGTAGACGAGAATTTAATTGACTATTGTTTACATAGCGGCTTGATTTATGAAGAAGTGGAAGACATCATGAACAAATTAATGATGCAAAAAAATAAACCAGATGCAATTTTAGCTTGTTCTGATAAAATCACCACTAATATCATGCGTTATTGTCAGGATAAAAAAATTAAGATCCCTGCTAAAATTGGATTGTTAGGATTCAGCAATTTGGATTTAACAGATTTATTGACACCCTCACTTTCGGTGGTAAAACAACCTGCTGCCGAAATGGGGCGTATTGCCGCTGAACTCCTTATTAAAATGATTGAAAGCAAAAGACCCACTACAACATTTGAGGAAGTAATTTTACCCACTGAATTGTTTCAACGCGCATCTTCGGCTAAAAAAGCTAAGCCTTAACTGCTTGTCTAGCTATTAATTTCCAAGAACCGCCTTCTTTTTGAAAAATCAACAAAATTTTTAATTTCACGATTCCTGGTTTCCCTCCATCATTGGTTGTGGCATCAAACATATGCCTTACAATAGCTGTTTTCCCAACTATATCAATAGTTTGTTCTGTAATATTAATAGTCACAAAATCGGATTTGCCACTTGCAATTTTTTCAACAAATTCAGCTTTCCCCTCCACATGACCACCCGAATGCCCATAACTTAAATGTTCTGAAACAACAGATTCTAAAGAACCTCGCTCGCCAGATAACATAGCGTCTGTTAATTTTTGAACTGCAAATTGAACCGCCTTTTCATTTTTAGATGGCGCTTGCGTGAATGAAAAAGAAATAATACAACTTAATGCAATAAGATATTTTTTCATAAAATTATTTTTGATTGAATTACTTCATAATTTGTTTAATGGGTTGCCAAACTCCTAAAATTTTAGAATTAGAGAAGTTGCTTATTTGATCTTCGCTAATTTGTTTTGACCAAGAAACTCTTTTGCTTGGCTGCGCACCAGGCCCCACGCTTTGGTACTCACTAAATCTTGCCGTCAATTCATTGGCAGGATTTTTCCAATTGTTCCAACCCTCCTCCATAATATGTGCTCCTATCCAACAATTAATATAGGTTACACTTGCGGTAGGACTCCATGGTCGTCCTAATGAAACTTTATGAAGAGAAGTATCGCCCGTCAATTGACAATTTTTAAATACAAAACCAAAAGGAATAATTGAATTGGTAGATGCGGCTGTAACATGTGAATTTTTTTTGCTATGGATAAGACAATTTTCAAATAATGCAGTAGCAGCACCAAAAATAAAGTCGGTAGTGCCTTCTATATAACAATCCTTAAAATATTGTTTTACGCCATTCCCACTTAAAAAAAGAACATCCTGAAAACCCGTCATTCTGCAATTAAAAAAAGAAGCTCGATTCCCTTCTACTCTTAACGCCACTGCTTGTCCCGCAGTAAACCCTGCTGGATTGCTAAATGTAATATGTTGAGCCTGAAAATCATTCCCATAAACAAAGCTAGAGGCACAAGTCCATGTATTTAGAGTGTCACCATTAGATAATTTTACTCCAGCATGATTGTCAAATTCCAAAATGGTATTATTTTCATCTTCCCCCACCAAGGTGATTTGAGATTTACTTGCATCGATGGTTATAACCTCCCTGTACACCCCTTTTTTTATAAAAATTTTATACGGTCTTGTATTGCCAGATGGAATAAGATTCAGTACTTCCTGAAGACTGGTATAGGCGGTACTCCCATCTTTACTGACTATAAAATCAAAATTCTTGCTACTGGGTTGCGATTGCAGCATATAACAATTAAATGATAAGATAAATAGAACCACCAAAAATTTATATTTCCGTAGGCCAATCATTTCATTTTTTATCTTCATGCTACTCATCATATAATTCGTTTGATCGATGTAATCTTCAAAGTATTAAATTACTTTATATGAAATTACTTTATTTTTGAAACTACAATATGATTATTTAAATCTGTATTTAAATCTTTTAGATTTTTCATAACCAATTGTGCAATTAATCTGGCTCCTAATTCATTAAAATGCGTATTGTCATTTCTGCCTTCAGGATAATTAGGATGCTCCCCCGGCTTTAATTGCATGAATAATAATGTGGAATTCTCTTTCCCAAATTGCTGATACAGGGCCCTGCTTTGTGTATCTAAATCAATAAAAAGAACATTTTGCTCTTTTGCTACTTCTTTAACATATGCCGAATATTCATGGTGCGTTTCTTGCGTAACTCCTAAAGTATCAAACTTTCTGCGAGATACGGGCGTGAGCAAAATTGGAATGGCTTTTTTCAAACGAGCTTCAGTAATGAATTTCACTAAATTAGCTTTGTATTCGGCAGGAGGCGCATACCTTTCTTTCTTTTCAACGGCTTCGTCATTGTGACCAAATTGAATTAAAACAAAGTCCCCTTCCTTTGCCCCATCCACCACTTGTTGCCACAAATTTTCACTAATAAAAGTCTTAGTACTTCTTCCATTTTTGGCTAAATTTTTTACTTGTATAGAAGAATCCCAAAAATATACAAAAGGCATCCCCCAACCTGTTTCAGGGTAAGTCTTTGTTTCCTTGATTGCTATGGTGCTATCCCCACATAACCATATCGTTTTTTTATCATCTGTGATGGCGGATACAAATGTGATGCATAAAATAGCTAAAATTAAAAATCGTTTCATAGGATTCAGATTATAAAGTTATAGTGAACTATTAATGTAAGAAAAGTGGTATAAATGTGAAAAATATTTATAAAAAAGTATAAATGGAAGAGCTTAATGTTGGGGGTCAGATACGATACTATTAATATACACTTCTAAGTTGCTATATCCTTTTGATAATGTAAAATAAAGTGCATCCTTTGAATTATTTGCATCTAAACCCTTCAAAAGCTCCCATGCATCTGGAATTCCATCATGATCACTATCCATGATTAAATTGCCCACTTTTAAAGTTGGCCATGCTGTTATGGTTTGATCAAATGGGGTGCCATGAGGGTAACCGCCTTGAACATCTATGATGCTACCTCTTCTCTTTATCACGTCCTCAATAATACGTTGATCCAAAGTGTCTCTTTTAAAAGAAGCTCCCACATTTTCTATCGTTTTTAAAAAAGTTTCAGCTGCATTTTCAATTGGCATATCTACTACTTCAAAAGGGTGCATTACAATTGTATTTATTTTATCTTGGCTCGTTCCCTCCATGTGCACTCCTAACAAATTATTTTGAGTGACTTGTTTTGCACCTTCCACAATATTCCCATTTACATAAAACTGACCAAAAGTTCTTTGTTCATTTTTTGTAGGATTAACAATACGCTCTTGCACTTTAATATTGGTTGAAGGTCCGGGCCTGTAATAATTATTCGTAATATTATATTTACCCCCTTCCCCTCCATAAACACTATTATGTTCCCAATTGTAAATCACATTATTAGAAAAATCAACCAACTCTTCATCTGCCCCTAAACGAGCCCCATTAAAACGAGGATTTCTACTTACACAATGAGCAAATAAATTATGGTGTGCTGTTAAATGCTTGCCGCCCCAAATGCCTCCATATCCGTGCTTTTCAAAATCTTTATCTCCCGTTTCATAATGATAAGAATAATTTAATGGCTCTGCTATCAAATTCCACTGCAAAGTGGTACTATCTCCTCCATAAATTGAAAATACCTCATCATTACTCCAACTCAAACTGCAATGATCAATGATTATATTTTTTCTTCGATTACCTCCAAAAGCATCATCCCCTCCGTTTCCATTTACCATATCTCCTCTTTGAAATTTATCACCCAACCTAAATCTTAAATAACGAATAATGATATTATCACCTCCCAAACCCACAGATTGATCTGCAATACAAATTCCATCTCCAGGTGCTGTTTGACCTGCAATGGTCACACCACCTAAAATTGTAAGCTTTGTTTGTAAATGAATGGTGCCTGCTACTTGAAAAACAATTATTCGTTTATTTTTTTTTGTAACGGCTTCTCTAAAACTTCCTGGACCACTATCGTTTAAGTTTGAAACAATATATATGTCACCTCCTCTTCCTCCTGTGGTATATTTCCCAAACCCTTCGGCACCAGGAAAAGCAATCACCTGAGACAATAAATTCACATGCATAAACATATGAGCAAAAGCCAATAATAAAATTACTTTTTTTAGCATAACATAAATATACAAAACAAATAAGGCTGCAAAAGCAGCCTTATTTGTTTTTATTAATAACCAGGATTCTGTTTCAGATTAAAATTCGCATCAATTGCGGGTTGCGGAATGGGTAATAATTCCGACTTGCCTGTGGTAAATCCAGTAGCAAATCTAGACAAAGCGGTTGTATTAATTGCTGCGCTAATCCATACTACTTTTGTAGTTCCAGTAGGGGTAGCAGTTGGAGCTGCTTTGTAAAATGAATTACTCCATAATGTAACATCATCAGAAGTAGAAGGTGTTTTGAAATACATTGATTGAGGTAAATTAGCATAAGCACCCGCTCTATTAGACATATTTAATAAATCGGTTTTTGTTGAAGCTAACTTGCTAGCTAATAAATTCCATCTAATTAAATCGTACTTACGAATTCCCTCACCACCTAATTCTAAAGAGCGCTCTTTTACAATTGCATCAAAAAATGCAGCTTTAGATAATCCAGCAGGTAGATCTACAGTTGCATCTGCAGTGGTGATGGATTTACCATAGCCTCTTCTTCTAACTTGATTGATGGCATTGTATGCTGCTGCTGTTGGTCCACTTATTTCGTTTTCTGCTTCAGCAAACATTAATAACACATCAGAATATCTTATAATTTGCCATTTTAAGCTTAAGTATTGTACTGCATCTGTAGGTAAAATAGAGGGATTAGAAATCCAATCTCTTCTGTATTTTCCATCATTGATGGCAGTGATTGCTTGACCTGTTTTAGTTACACCATCTGCGTTGACATTATAAATAGCACAAGTCACATCTCTACGAGTATCGGTAGAATCAAATGCATAAAAATATGTAGGTAATACGTTAATGCTTTTATTACCTAAATTATTCACAGTAGGTCCATTATAGTATCCTAATTTGGTATCGGCTACACCTGATCTTCCAACAGCACTTGCTTGAAACATCAATTCACCATCTGGATCAGCTACTGTTCTAGCACATACTTGATCCTTCCATAATGCTTTAAAGCTAGGATTTAATTTATGTTGTCCAGAATTGATAATATCATTACACTCATCCTTTGCTATTTGATAATAAGTGGCAGCATTAGATCCTTGAACCATAGTTCCGGTTTTACGCAAAGAATAACCAGCTCGGTATAATGCAATACGCGCGCGCAATGCTTTTACTGCACCTTTTGTAATTCTTTCGTCTTGTTGATCGCCAATGGAAGTTAATTCGTTTCTCCAAGGCACTAAGGCCGATGCTGCTTTTAAATCCACTAATAATTTATCGTAAAGTGAATCACGATCTGTTTTTGCAGGAAAAGGATTCACTCCTGCTTGATTAGAAGCTGAAGTAAAATGTGCAGGTAAATCTCCCCAGTTACGGATGCCTTCTAAATAAAACTGAGCACGTAAGGTTAATGCTTCACCATATAAACGTTGCAATTTCTTTTTCTCTTGTTCAGAACCTGCAGTATACATAGCCATTTTGGGAATATTATCAATACAAATATTAGCAAATTCAATGCCTGTAAATATTTGATTGAAAGGATTGGTAATTTGTGCATTCCCAGAAGTAGCTGAATAACGAGCGATATCTCTACGATCGTTATCTGCAGCACCTGTAGGCCCTTGCATTTCGTCATTGTCTACTGGATAATATAAACTTAAACGTATACCATATCCAGCATCACCTACCAATCGACTATACACAGAAGCTAGTGCTTTTGTAACGCTTGGCACATCGCTAAATACTAAATCGGTACTTACTTCGGTAGTAGGTCTTTGGTCTAAGAATTTTGTACAACCAGTTAATAGCAATATTACTGCCATTAGGTAAGTTACATTTTTAGAAATTAATTTGTTGATCATATTAATGTTTTTAAAACTTGTTCAATTAAAAAGTGGCATTTACACCAAAAATGAAAGTTCTGCTTTTTGGATACGCTGAATAATCTAAGCCCGGTGTTAAAGCACTACCAGCAACACTCACCTCTGGATCATATCCAGTGTATTTGGTGAAAATAGCCAGATTGTTTCCTGTGAAATAAAATCTCAACTTGCTTATTTTTAATCTAGCTAATTTTTTTGAATCAATAGAATGACCAATAGTGACATTATTAATTCTTACGAATGAGCCATCTTCAATAGCCCATGAATGTGGGTAGAATGCACCTGAACTTTTAAGAGGCATCCAAATTTTTGCATTAGAGTTGATAAATGCTAACACATCTGGAGCCATCCCCACAGCTTGGTTGGCACTATTCACCCATTGTGTAGTCATACCTAAATCACTCACTACTTTCCAACGATTTTGCATTACTGATAATAAGTTGGCATTGTTGGTATATCCATTTGTAAATTCAATTTTATTGGCATTATACACTTGGTTGCCATAGGAGAAGTTTACGAATACACTGAAATCCCAATTTTTATAAGTGAATTGTTGATTTAAACCTCCTGTATAAGTCGGATTCGCATTACCAATAATTTGTCTATCATTATTTAAATCAATCACTCCATCATTATTCAAATCCTTGAATTTGATTGAACCTGGTTGCACTGTTCCAATGATACCAACGTTGGTAGGAACCCCAGCTTTTAAAGTGTAGACACTTGTTGCAGGATTGTAATCAAAATCACTTACTTTATAAAATCCATCAGTTACTAAGCCATAGAACGATCCTAAAGGTTGACCAATTTTAATGATGTAATCGGTAGGCTGTCCTGATACGCCCCAGCTTGCACTTGGATAGAAGCTAGTTTGATTAATGCCCAGTGCTACTACTTTATTTACATTGTGTGAAATATTGAAATTTGCATTCCAATTAAAATCTTTTGATCTTACGATAGCAGCATTTAATTGTAGCTCTATACCCTTGTTATTGGTTTTACCAATATTTTGCAATTGTGTGCTATATCCAAATGAAGGTGCAATAGGTACATTCAATAATAGATTCTTAGAAGCGTTATCATAAACATCCACAGATAAATCAAAACGCTTTGCAAAACTAATATCGATACCAATATTTTTGTTTTGAGTTGACTCCCATTGTAAATTAGGATTCACTAAGCCCGCAGAAGAATATCCTGTAACCATTTGATTGTTGATACCATAAAAATAAGTACCATCATTTTTAAATGTGCTTAAGTATAAATAATCATTTATTCTATTGTTCCCTACTTCACCATAACCCAAACGCACTTTTAAGTCGCTAATAAAATTAACCGACTCCATGAATTTTTCGTTTTTCACTCTCCACGCAAATGATCCCGCAGGGAAATAACCCCATTGCATACCAGGGGCAAATTTCGAAGCACCATCTGCACGCACATTCATGGAAAATAAATACTTGTCTTTGTATCCATAATTAATTCTTCCAAAGAATGACAAACTAGTATATCTAGTTTCGGCACGTTTAGGATAACCTGCAAATGGAACGCCAGGTGATACAGCTGGGAAAGCATTAGCTGGTGTAGTTCCTGAGGGCAATAATTTATTTAAATTGAAAGTATTGACAGTGCTTAAATCATAAGTTTCCTCTCCAATCAAGAAATCAAAATCGTGCGCATCCTTATAATTTTTCAAAGAATAAGTTAAAACGTTAGAATTGGTTAAAGTTTTACGGGTAGAAGTATCCAATCCTGTAATTGGCTTACGAGAACCTTGAAGTACTGAATAAGGAGTAATAGAGTCGTTAAACTTTAAATCTACATAATCATATAAGTCATACCCGAAAGTGGATTTCAAACTTAAGTTCTTAGCTAATTGATAGGATACGTATGCAGTTACATTCGAATTGGTGGTGGTCTTTTTTCTGTATTCCGCATTGGCTAATGCAATAGGGTTTACTAAGTTTAAACCATTCCCTACGTTAGGGTCTGCTAATGGATCTAAAGCTTCAATGTCTTGGCTAGCAGATAAGAAGGGACGATATTTTACAGCATTTCTTAAACGGTTATAAGAAGAACCTTTATCATCTGAAACCCCTGCACCTAATACTTCTTGTACTGAATATCTACCAGAAAGTCCCAGTTTCAATTTTTTTGTTGCTTGATAATCGGTTTTTGCAATAAACATATTTCTTTTATACTTTGAATTCAACACAATTGCTTGGTCATCATTCATAGTATATCCAAAATTGTATGTTAATTTATTGGTGCCCCCCATCAATGAAAGGTTTTGAGTACGAGTCACTCCTGATTTACCAAAAACTTCATTTTGCCAATTCACTGGAGACGCATTTCTATAATTTCCTAAAGTATCCCATGTGGTACCAAAGTTTTTTAAGAAGGCTAAACTATCAACAGAATTACCTCTAGATCTTTCAGATTGATAAAAAACATAATCAAAAGGACTCAATACATCCAATCTTTTGCTTAATTCTTTCACGCCATAAAATCCATTATAGCTTACTTGCATTTTTCCTTTACGTCCCCCTTTGGTTGTAATTAAAATAACACCATTCCCTCCACGTGCACCATAAATGGCAGTGGCGGCAGCATCTTTTAAAACATCTATAGATTGAATGTCTTGAGGTGCAATAGCAGATAATCCATTTTCTACTTGCACTCCATCTACTATATATAATGGGGAATTATCACTCGTAATTGACATACCGCCACGAACTCGAATTCGAATAGCAGCATCAGGAGAACCTTCCGCAGTAGTTGCAGTAACCCCCGCTAAACGACCATTTAAAGCTTCCGCAGCTGAATTGACAGGAATGTCTTTTAAATCTTTTGCACTTACAGAAGCAACTGAAGCTAATAAATCCTTGCGTTTAATACTTTGGTAGCCAATCACCACTACTTCATCTAAATTGGCATTATTTTTTTCCAATTTAACAAGGATTACATCAGAAGAATTCACAGACTTTGTGACACTCTTATATCCAATGTAACTAAAGTTTACAACAGAACCACTAGCTGGAATGCTAATTACAAACTTTCCTTCTTTGTTGGTTTGTGTTCCTTTTGAATTCCCTTTGATAATTACACTAACGCCTTCTAAGGGTGCGCCAGCTTCATCAGTAACTTGACCAGTTACATTTTTGTTTTGTGCCCAAATTCCTAATGTCAGGAAGGACACTAAAACCATCAATACGATTTTTTTCATACAAGCAATATGTGTTTTAGCAATCAGCCCCAAAAAGGGCTTTAAAAAATACTCACAAGTCTATTCATATTACCCTATAAAATAAGTAGTTAAGGCCTATTTATTTACGCAAACGATACCGGAAACGATAGTCAGAGGATACACAATTTAATAAGGAAAAAACAATCTTGATTGGGGACTTATTTCAACACCACTGTTTCATGTAATTCAGGCGCCTGCACTTGTAAAAAACCCTTTTTGCGTAGACGCTCACAAAAATGATCCTGTACATCGGCTTCTCCATGTACCAC
>CANGGD010000031.1 GCA_947453295.1 Chitinophagaceae bacterium
TTATGATTTTGGCTATTCTTCTGCTAAGGATTATTGTAGCGAATTAATTATAAATAATGAAGGAGATTATTTTTTTGCTAAACAAACAAAGAAGAGGTTTTTAGATAATTACGAAACCCTTGAAATACTGTATCATCCCATACATTCAGACAGCTTAATTTCAATTCCTATTCCGCTACAAAATAATTTTATTAACCAAGTTTTATTGAAATCGGATAACTTGAACAACAATTTAATTGTAAACTCTTTTTATTTAAGTGAATTAAAAGACAATGTAATTGGTTTGTTTTCAGCAACCATAAAGCCTGATAAAAAAATTGTAACTAATATTAAATTTAATTTTTTTGGAGATTCTTTAAGAATGAGTATTCATTCTTCATTAAGAAATAAATATAGGTTAGATAATCTCCAACTTCAAAATTTTATCCTGAAAAAAAATGGCGGTTTTGCATTACTGGCAGAAGATATTTCTTCAGAAATACAGTATACTAATTTTAATAATTCCAATAATTTGAGTACTACGAATTCATATTACAATGGCTCATACCTTGGCAACAATCAAAATAATCGTGTAACTAAGTATAACTACAATGATATTCTAATTATGAATCTAGACAATAGTTTAGTAATGAATTCCTATACTATTATTGATAAAACACAATATGATTTTGATGATGAAAATCACCTCTCTTATTTTTTCATGAATACAGGGAAGGAAATTCAATTTTTATTTTCAGACAATTATAATCAAACCAATATAGTAAACAATTTATCACTTTTCCCAAATGGAGAAATTACAAGGCATGCCACTTTAAAAAATGTAGACAAAGAATTTGAGTACATGCCAAAATTTGCTAAACAAATTGGAACCTACAAACTTGTACTTCCCTATCTTTATCAAAAGAAATTAGGCTTTGCTAAAGTAGAATGGTAGTAAGTTTACACCTTTTATGAACATATCTACATATTCAGAAAATATTCTACAATTTTGTGACTTAATATTTGAAAAATTGATTCATTGTGGTAACCACCTTTAAAGCCAATATACCTTATAATAGTTTTCTATTAATTGTGTACGGAATTTTCCTTAACTGGTTTGTGTTTTTTAGTGGTTGTTCTTTTTATATGAATCCTAACGATGGCATTTTATATAAGGGGCTTGTTCATGTACTTAATAACATGGGGTCTTTACAATTTTTCTTTGGAAAATTGATTTATTTAATACTGGTTTTTTTACAAGCTATTATACTCAATAGCTTAGCCAACACACAAAAATTATTTTCAAAACCGAATTATCTAACGGGCATGTGTGTGCTATTATTTCATTCATTATTCATAGGTTTATATGGTTTAAGCTCTTCGTTGTTTGTGAGTACATCAATGGTTTGTATTTTATATTTTTTGTGTTTACTTACGAATATTTCAAAACCGAAGCAAGCTCTTTTTAATATTGGTATCCTATTTGGAATGTCTACATTGTTTTGCTCAACTTCGTTTTTATACATATTACTATTGTTAATTGGGTTGTCGATCATGAGACCCTTTAAATTACCCGAATGGATTATATTGATTTTAGGCACTGTAACCCCCTATTATTTTCTATATGCCTATAATTTTCTTTATGATGTAACTAATTCAAATCTATTTTCGTTAATAAAACTTTATAAGCCATCTATTAAATTATCAGATTTTGAGTTGTTAAGTATTATCTCCATTTCACTCATACTTTTGGGAGGGATTTATTTTATTCAAATCAATATGAGAAAGTTATTAGTTCAGTCTCGAAATAGTTGGACGATCATTTATTTTTATTTACTCATATCCCTATTTTTTCCTTTTTTAAATAAATCTGCAAACTTTTCAGATTGGAACTATGCCCTCATGCCAATTTCTGTATTAGGGTCTGGTTTTTTCTATTATTCAAAAAGTAAGTGGGTAACAATAATTACTCATTGGCTTTTATTTGTACTTTCTGTTATTATTGGCTATTATTACTTAATTCATTAATTTGAAAATATTAAATTTGCATATAGCTATGCAGATATTAATGCATGCTATTATCTTTACATTTAATTAAAAATTAAAAAAATGAAATTTGGCGTTGTAGTTTTTCCTGGGTCTAATTGTGATAGAGATATGATTGAAGCATTGCAAAATGATCTACATCAAGAAGTAATTGTTTTGTGGCATAAAGATAGAGACCTTAGTATGTTTTCTACTGATGACTGTATTGTATTGCCTGGTGGTTTTAGTTATGGTGATTATTTACGTTGTGGAGCCATTGCAAAATTTAGTCCAATGATGCAATCAGTAATTGAATTTGCAGAAAAAGGGGGAAAAGTATTAGGCGTTTGTAATGGATTTCAAATTTTATGCGAAGCAGGCTTGTTACCTGGTGCTTTATTAAAAAATGCTAACCAACAATTTGTTTGTAAAAACACATTTTTAATATCTCCTGAAAAAAACATGGAGGCTCCTATAAAAATACCAATTGCTCATGGGGAAGGAAGGTATTTCGCACAACCAGATGTGTTGTCTGCATTACATGAAAACAATCAAATCATTTATCAATATTGCGATGAAAAAGGGAATGTAAATACAGAAAGTAATCCAAATGGCACTACTGATAACATTGCTGGTATCTGCAATAAAACAAGAAATGTTTTTGGAATGATGCCTCATCCAGAAAGAGCAGTTAATGAACAACTATTTAATGTAGACGGCAAAAAAGTTTTTTCAAATCTTTTTGGGTTAAGCTAATTACTAACTGTACTATTTCGTTCATTATTACGTAATTATAAAAATGATACTATGTTAAAAAAAACAATCACACTGTTTTCTGTTTTATTTTTTGCTGCTCAACTATTTGCGCAAATTGAAAACCCGGTAAGCTGGTCTTATTCTTCAAAAAAGATTGGAACTAAAAAATATGAATTACATATTACGGCAACCATTCAGAATTCATGGCATATTTATGCACAAAAAGCAGGTGATGGACCTGAGCCAACAACATTGAATTTTAAAAAGAATCCATTGTTGAAATTGGAAGGCAAGGTAAAAGAGGTAGGGAAACTAGAAACGGCTTTTGATCCTAATTTTAATTCTACACTGAGATTCTATAACAAAACTGTAGACTTTGTTCAAATTGTAAATTTAAAATCTGCTGTAAATACAGTTGTAAAAGGAAGTGTAAATTTTATGGTTTGTAATGAACGTAAATGCTTGCCTCCTAAAGAAATCCCTTTTTCTATAAATATTGATGCTAAATAATAAATAACTTTGAATCCCGGAAATTTCGGGATTTTTTTTTGATGAAATTTCAAATCAAAAAAACAAAATTGCTCTTGTTATGAAAAAAAACAAATTCTACTTATTATTCTTGTTTGTCTTTTCTAGTATCACAAATATTGCTTTTTGTCAAGATAGCAGCCATGTGAAATGGAAAATTGATGTTGTAAAGTTGAATGCTAAAAACTATCAGCTTCACTTAACTGGACAATTAGAAAAAAACTGGTACTTATACCAAGAAAATGAAGCGGAAGGTATTTCTGGAATTGCTGTAGTATTTTCTGATTCTTCCATTCGAACTAAATCACTCCTCGTTAATTCAACATGCATATCCATAAAAGATAAGAATTTTGAAAATAAATCTGTTTGTATTTATAATGACAGCATTCAATTAACACAAGATATTGAGTTAGAAACCGAGAAGACTCTTTCGATTTTAAATGTTGATTATTTTGTAGGTAGCGAAAACAACTTCACACCTGAAGAACAAAAATTAAAAGTATTTTTTAAGCAGTTAGACAACACGAATCAGATCAGAATTAATATACCAACAATAGACATCTTACACCCAAAGAATGATTGTGGTATCATTCAAAGTGCATCAAATGAAACTAAGTCAAAAAGTCTTTTGCATTTATTTGTCATTGGATTTTTAGGAGGATTGATCGCATTGCTTACTCCATGCGTATTTCCAATGATTCCATTAACGGTATCTTTTTTTACAAAGAAAGCTTCCTCTAAAAAAGTAGGTATCAAAAATGCTTTTTTGTATGGATTTTTTATATTCTTTATTTATGTTTTATTGAGTTTGCCTTTTCACTTTTTAGATTCAATAAATCCAGAGTTTTTAAATAACATTTCAACTAATGTATACCTTAATGTGATTTTCTTTTTAATTTTTATATTTTTTGCTTTTTCTTTTTTTGGATTTTATGAAATAACATTACCAGCATCATTATCAACTGGAGCTGATACAAAAGCTGGCTCTGGAAATATTATTGGTATCTTTTTCATGGCCCTTACTTTGGCATTAGTATCTTTTTCTTGTACTGGACCTATCTTAGGATCTTTACTAGCAGGATCTTTGGCTTCAGACGGAGGTGCAATGCAACTAACATTTGGAATGGGTGGATTTGGTTTGGCACTGGCAATGCCATTTGCTTTATTCGCACTGTTTCCTAACTGGCTAAATTCATTACCAAAATCTGGTGGCTGGTTAAATTCTGTAAAAGTGGTGTTAGGTTTTTTAGAACTTGCACTTGCTTTCAAATTTCTTTCTAATGCTGATTTAGTTAAGCATTGGGGATTGTTAAAAAGAGAAATTTTTATTGGCATCTGGGTTATAATTGGAATTGGTCTAACCCTTTATTTATGGGGTAAAATAAAATTCAGTCATGATTCTCCACAACAAAAAATTTCAATCCCTAGAAAAATATTAGCATTAATAATTGGATTGTTTACTTTGTATTTAATACCTGGTGTAACCAATTCTTCTTGGGCTAATCTTTCTTTGATTAGCGGCTTTCCACCACCTTTATATTATAGTGTATACCATAAAGAATCTGATTGTGTATTAGGCTTGCATTGCACTAAAGATTATGAAGAAGGATTGAGTATGGCTAAATCAGAACACAAACCATTATTAATAGATTTTACAGGATATGCTTGTGTGAATTGCAGAAGAATGGAAGAAAATATATGGAGCGACCCAACCATTTTCAAATTGATGAATGAGCAATTTATTGTAGTCTCATTATATGTTGATGATAAAAAATATTTACCTGCAGATAAACAATTTATCTATAAAACAAAAGATGGTAAAGAAAAAGAGATTTTAAATTATGGAAATCTATGGTCAACCTTTGAAACAGAAAACTTTCAAAATAATGCTCAACCTCTTTATGCGATTTTAAATAATGAAGAAGAATTACTGAATCCTCCTATTGGTTATACACCAGATAAATCAACTTATTTAAAATGGTTACAATGTGGATTGGATACTTACAAAAAAAAATAGCTACCCATTTGGATAGCTATTAAAGTGCAAACATCTTATACTTACAAAGCGATTTGTTTTTCAGTCATCATTTTACGAAGATTAATTAAAGCATAACGCATTCTTCCTAAACAAGTATTGATACTTGAATTTGTTAGTTGAGCGATTTCTTTGAAGCTTAAATCTGCATAATTTCTTAAAATAATTATTTCTCTTTGATCTTCTGGTAACATATCAATCATCATTCTCACTTTTTCTTGTGTTTCTGTTGCCATTATTTTTTCGTCTTTTCCTGCTTCAGAAAAATTCAACACTTCAAAAATGTCATGATCTTCACTTGTTTTAATGCTTGGGCTACGTTTTACTTTTCTGAAATGATCTACACAAAGATTGTGAGCGATTCTTTGAGCCCAAGGTAAAAATTTACCTTCTTCATTGTAACGTCCATTTCTTAAGGTATCTATGATGCGAATAAATACATCTTGAAAAATATCTTCGGCTAGGTATCTATCTTTTACTAACAAATAAATAGAAGTGAAAATTTTGTTTTTATGACGTTCTACTAAAACAGATAATGAGTTTTCTTGGCCATTCATGTAAGCAGTAACTAATTCTTGGTCGGATAATTGGGTAAAGTTTTTCATGGTTTTTTAGTTTTATTGGTTTGGATATTTTGGATTTGATATTCATTTTTTGAAAAAGTTTTTTAACAATTTTTTTCGTTTTTTGAATATCGTACTGCTAAGGTAGAGGCGAATTTATTCCCTCCAAAAAAAAATTATGAAATTTTAAGGCTAATTAAAAAATAGAGTATTAGTGCTCTAAATGCCTACGTAGATCTACGCAGTATATTTTACAATAAGCTGATTTTTCTCAGTATTAACCACAATCTTAACCTAATTTTGCATCATTGTTATGAAAGTAGAAAAGAAAGAAAAAAAACAAAAAGCCGCTGTTACTCCTCAAAATAATATTGTTATTAAAGGGGCAAGTGTGCATAATTTAAAAAACGTAAATGTATCTATTCCACGAAATAAATTGGTAGTTGTTACAGGTGTTTCCGGCTCTGGTAAATCATCTTTAACCATTGATACTTTATTTGCAGAAGGACAAAGAAGATATGCAGAAAGCTTGAGCGCTTATGCTCGTCAATTTATGCAAAGGATGAATAAGCCTGAAGTAGAATATATTCATGGCTTATGCCCTGCTATTGCAATTGAACAAAAAGTAATTACCCGCACACCCAGAAGTACAGTGGGAAGTATGACCGAAATATATGATTACTTAAAATTATTGTTTGCCAGAGTAGGTAAAACAATTTCGCCAATCAGCGGTAGAGAAGTAAAAAAAGATGATGTTACAGATGTAATAAAACACATTGATAGATTAAAAACAGGCGATAAGATTTTAGTATTAGTTCCATTTAAAAATAATGTAAACAGAGATACTGCTGAAGAGATAAATATTCTTTTACAAAAAGGTTTTTCAAGACTTTATTGGAATAGTGAGATTTTGAGAATGGAAGATTTATTAGAAGATAAAAAACATCCGATTTTCAAATTGAAAAAATCTGTTGATGCTGAAATTTATATCCTCATAGATCGTTTGGTTAAAAAAATATTTGATGAGGAAGATTTACACAGGATTGCAGATTCTGTAAATACTGCATTTTATGAGGGAGAAGGAAAATTAGATTTACTTATAAATGATCAACAAAGAATTTCATTTAGTAATAAGTTTGAACTAGATGGATTGCTTTTTGAAGAGCCTGTTCCAAATTTATTTTCTTTTAATAATCCATATGGTGCTTGCCCTAGATGTGAAGGCTTTTCTCATATATTAGGTGTTGATCCTGATTTGGTGATACCAGATCATAGATTAAGTTTATTTGAAGATGCCGTTGCACCTTGGAGAGGAGAAAAATTAAGTGCTTGGAAAAATGCCTTTATTAAAAATGCAAAAGCATTTGATTTTCCAATTCATAAACCAATTGCAGATTTAAATAAGGAGCAGCTTGATCTTTTATGGAAAGGGAATAAACAAGTGTATGGCATTAATGATTTTTTTAAAGAAGTAGAGCAAAATCTTTATAAAGTTCAATACAGAGTTTTATTAAGTAGATACAGAGGCAGAACTATGTGCCCTGATTGTAATGGATATCGGTTAAGAGTAGATGCTTTATATGTAAAAATTAAGGAGAAACATATTGGTGAGCTATGTGAACTCCCCATACAAGATTTGTTTCAGTGGTTTGAGCAAATGAAACTTAGTGAATATGACCAACAAGTTGGGAAAAGAATTTTGATAGAAATCAACCATCGTTTAAAAACATTAATCGATGTAGGTTTAGGATATCTTACATTGAACAGATTGGCAAATACATTAAGCGGTGGCGAGAGTCAACGTATTCAATTAACAAGAAGTTTAGGAAGCAATCTCACCAACTCATTATACATTTTAGATGAGCCTTCCATTGGTTTACATAGCAGAGACACAGAAAAACTAATACGCGTATTAAAAGAATTAAGAGATTTAGGCAACACTGTTGTGGTAGTAGAACATGATGAAATGATGATGAAAGAGGCCGATTATATTATTGATATGGGACCATTTGCCAGTCATCTGGGAGGAGAAGTTGTTTCAGTTGGAAACTATGACGAAATAATTAATGACAAGAAAAGTCTAACTGGAAAATACTTATCCGGTACCTATAAAATAGAACCTCCTTCCGTTATCAGAAAATGGACAAGAAGTATTACAATTGAAGGAGCAAAAGAAAATAATCTTAAAAATATCAAAGTACAATTTCCTTTGAACATACTTTGTGCCGTTAGTGGTGTAAGTGGAAGTGGAAAGACAACATTGGTTAAACAGATTCTTTATCCAGCATTAAAAAAAGAAATCGGAGAATTTGTTGAAAAGCCCGGATTGTTCAAATCTTTAAAAGGAGATATTGATTACATAAAACAAATTGAATTAGTAGATCAAAATCCTATTGGTAAATCAAGCAGAAGCAATCCTGTAACGTATATTAAAGCTTATGATGAAATTAGGGATTTGTTTTCCAAACAACCATTAAGTAAAATGAGAGGATTTATGCCAAAACATTTTTCATTTAATGTAGATGGTGGCAGATGTGATACTTGTAAAGGGGAAGGCGAACAATTAATTGAAATGCAGTTTTTAGCTGATGTACATTTAGAATGTGAATCATGTAAAGGGAAAAGATTTAAAGAAGAAGTATTGGAAGTTAAATACAATGATAAAAACATTTTTGATATTTTAGAATTGAGCGTTGATGACGCCATAGATTTTTTTAAAGCCGATAGTAAGTCAGGGGCAGGAATTGCTAAAGCACTGCAGCCCTTATCAGATGTAGGTTTAGGATATGTTAAACTAGGGCAATCATCGAATACTTTAAGTGGTGGTGAAGCGCAAAGAGTAAAGCTTGCTTCTTTTTTAGGTAAAGGAAAATCGCAAGGGTCTATATTATTTATTTTTGATGAACCAACAACTGGCTTACATTTTCATGACATAAAAAAATTATTGGCTTCTTTTAATGCACTGGTTGAACAAGGGCATTCTATTTTAGTGATAGAGCACAACACAGATGTATTAAAAAGTTGCGACTGGATTATCGATTTAGGTCCTGAAGCAGGAGATGCGGGTGGTAATTTAGTATTTGAAGGCACTCCAAGTGAATTGAAAAAAAAGAAGGTTGGTTATACAGCAAAGTTTTTATAAACTGTTATCTCAATCTGCTACTTTCTTCCACAATTTTTTTGTCCTTATAAACACCCAGTAAAGACATTATACTAAAGAACAAAACAAATATTTGTAATACAGATGAAAGCGACAAAGTACCAATATTGAATTTTTTTATTTCAGTCCAATAAAGAAACAACAAAAGCAATTCAAGCAATAAAGTAAACAAACAGAATCTAATTTGTAATTTTCTGTTTTTGTAAATGAAAATATTTACACTCGAAATCGTTCCAATAGCAATGGTTAAAAAGGATATGGGGAAATTATACATTCCATTTAGAAAGACCATGCTTTGTGATTGATCAACACTTCCTGAATAAAACGAAAAATGCAGTCCGGCAAATGCACAAACTGAAGCTAAAAGAAGCCATATACTTTGTATACGTTGGATCATACTTTACAGTTTAAAAGGTTTGATAGGTTCAATTTATTTAAAAGTTTGTCTTTATAGAAGATGAGTACTGTTTCATCAAACCTCTGAAACATTTTAAACCTCTAAAATAATTAAGCTAAATCTGGATATAACGGAAACTTTCCCATTAATTGTTTCACCTCTTCACGAACAGCATTAATCGTTGCTTCATTATCAATGTCCATTAATATTTTATCTATTAAGTTCACTACCGTTTGCATATCATTTTCTTTCATGCCTCTGGTAGTAATTGCGGGAACGCCTACACGAATACCGCTGGTTACAAACGGACTTTTATCATCAAAAGGAACAGCGTTTTTATTTAAAGTAATATGTGCCTTATCTAAAGTTTCCTGTGCTTTTTTCCCTGTGATGTTTTTATTTCTTAAATCAATCAACATCAAATGATTGTCTGTACCGCCGCTAATGATTTGATAATCTTTTTCAACAAATGCCTTAGCCATTGCCTGTGCATTTTTTTGAACCTGATTGATATATACAGTGAATTCATCAGAAAGTAATTCCCCAAAAGCAACAGCTTTTGCAGCAATAACATGTTCTAATGGTCCGCCTTGAGTTCCAGGAAATACAGCCATGTCCAACAAATTACTCATCATTCTGATATTTCCTTTTACATCTTTTAAGCCAAAAGGATTTTCAAAATCTTTTTTCATTAAAATAACACCGCCTCTTGGACCGCGTAAGGTTTTATGTGTTGTACTTGTTACAAAATGGCAATGATCAAATGGAGAAGATAGCAATCCTTTTGCGATAAGACCTGCAGGGTGAGACATATCACACAATACAAAGGCTCCTATTTCATCGGCTACTTTTCTAATACGCGGATAATCTATATCACGACTATAAGCAGAAGCGCCGCAAATAATTAACTGTGGCTTTTCTGTTCTAGCTTTTTCTTCCAACATTTCATAATCTATCAAACCTGTATCCTTTTTAACACCATAAAAAAACGGTTTGAAATATTTCCCCGAAAAATTCACTGGAGAGCCATGTGTTAAATGTCCGCCCATACTCAAATCAAGTCCTAAAATTTTATCTCCTGGCTGAAGAATAGCTAACATTAAAGCAGCATTGGCCTGAGCTCCGCTATGAGGCTGCACATTTGCATATTCACAGTTAAAAACTTGTTTAATTCTATCAATAGCTAATTGTTCTACTTGATCCACCACTTCACAGCCACCATAATATCTTTTTCCAGGGTAACCTTCTGCATATTTATTAGTTAAACAAGAGCCCATAGCCTCCATTACTTGCAAACTTGTGAAATTCTCACTGGCAATCAGTTCAATTCCATGTCTTTGTCTTTCTAATTCCTTATCAATTAAATTGAATACTACTGTATCTTTTTGCATAAATATTTTTTGTTTCACAAAGATACAAATCATCATGAAATGAAGAATGTGTAATTTCCTGATTTCGTTCATCGTGCATAAATAGTTTGTAACTGTCTATTTGTTTAAAATGTCCTAATTTCACAGTTGAAAAAGTGAAAATAAATGAAGGCGATTATTCCCGTGGCAGGTGCCGGCACTAAGTTAAGACCACATACATATACACAACCTAAAGCTTTAATTCCCTTAGCAGGAAAAACGATTTTGAGTATTATCGTCGACCAACTAAGAGAAGCAGGAATTAATGAATTCATTTTTATTATTGGTTATCTAGGAGAAAAAATCCAAGATTATGTCAATCATCAGTATCCAGATATTCATTCACATTTTGTTACTCAAAATGACAGACACGGTACTGGTCATGCTGTTGAGCTTACTAAGCAGCTAGTGGGAAAAGATGAAGTAATTATTGTTTTAGGAGATACAATAGCAGAATATGATGTAAGACAAGTAATCGCCTCCCCTTATTCTATGTTGGGTGTAAAAAAGGTTGATGACCCAAGAAATTTTGGTGTGGCAGAAATTGAAGAAGATGGTTTTATAAGCAGGTTAGTAGAAAAGCCCGCTATACCAAAAAGCAACAAAGCTTTGGTGGGAATTTATAAAATCGTTGAAACTCCTTTATTATATGGATGTCTTGAAAAATTAATACAATCAAAGGCTGATGATTTTGAAGATTTCAATTTAACCGATGCACTTGATTGTATGATTCAACAAGGTGCAAAATTTCAATCGTTTAAAGTAGATAGTTGGTTTGATTGTGGTAAAAAAGAAACACTACTGGAATCAAATGCTATATTATTAAAAAAATTTGGTGGAAATGTTTTTGAAGACAATCCATTTCAAAATACAATTATAATCCCACCTGTTAGTATTGGCGATGGATGCGTAATTAAAAATTCTGTAATTGGACCTAATGTAGCCATTGGAGAACACACAAGTATCAATTATGGCATTATAAAAGATTCAATTATTGGTGCCTATTCAAATCTTGTTGAAATTGTTTTAAACAATTCACTTATTGGAAATGATGCCGAGGTAAAAGGTGTAAGTAGAAATTTAAATATTGGAGATAATACCGCCATTGATTTGGGTGGTGGGAAATTGTAACAATCATTTTTTATTTTGATTACATGCAAAAAAATCAAATCACTCAACTTTTTGGAATTGAAATACCTATAATTCAGGCAGGTATGATTTGGGCAAGTGGCTGGAGACTTGCAAGTGCTGTAAGCAATGCTGGAGGATTAGGAATAATTGGAAGTGGAAGTATGTATCCAGCAGTATTAGAAGAACATATTCAAAAATGCAAATTAAATACCAATAAGCCTTTTGCGGTTAATTTGCCAATGTTATATCCAGATATTGATAAACATATACAAACAATCATTGAACATCGAGTACCCATTGTTTTCACTTCAGCAGGAAATCCTAAAACCTATACATCAACATTAAAAGAACATGGAATTAAAGTTGTTCATGTAGTAAGCAGTAGCAAATTTGCACTAAAGGCTCAAGATGCAGGATGTGATGCTGTTGTAGCGGAAGGTTTTGAAGCAGGTGGTCACAATGGAAGAGAAGAAACCACCTCAATGGTACTAATACCTGCTGTATGTGAAGCGGTTCAAATCCCTGTGATTGCAGCAGGTGGCATTGCAACTGGTAAACAAATGCTGGCTGCAATGATTTTGGGCGCTTCAGGAGTACAAATGGGTAGCAGATTTATTGCCAGTGAAGAAGCATCCAGTCACATCAATTTTAAAAAATTAGTACTAGAAACAAAAGAAGGCGATACTCAATTATCATTAAAAAATTTAACTCCTGTTCGATTAATAAAAAATGAATTTTTTGAGATGGTTAAGGAAGCAGAGGAAAAGGGATCAACGAAAGAAACTTTAGAAATATTATTAGGAAAAGGAAGAGCAAAAAAAGGAATGTTTGAAGGAGATTTAGAAGAAGGTGAATTAGAAATAGGACAAGCAAGTTGTTTGATAAAAAAAATAATGCCTGCTGCAGAAATTGTTGAGGAGGTTTGGAATGAATATTTAACTGCAAAAGAAAATTTAATTTCTTAAAGGCTTACTTCAATTAATTTTTTTTGAATGCCCATTTTAAGATTTCTTTCCAAGAAACTTTTTTCCCATACATTAAGATTCCTGTTCGGTAAACCTTTGCTGTAAACCACGTAAATATAATTATGGTTGCCATTAACAGGCTCATAGAAAGTATAGTTTGCCACAAAGGAACATCAGCTGTAATTCTTCCCATCATTACTATTGGAGAAGTAAAAGGAAAAATACTTCCAATAACAGCTTCCGTGCTGTTTGGATTGTCTACTGCTTTTGACATGATTACAAAGCCAACAATTATAGGCATTAAAACAGGCATTACCAATTGTTGTGCTTCTTGATGATCTTCGCTAACAACGCTTCCAATTGCTGCGAAAATGGAAGCATACAATAAATAACCTCCAACGAAATAAAACAAGAAAAAGCTAACAATCTTCAACATAGGTAAAGCAGAAACTCCTTGCAAAATGGAATTCAGTGCCATCACTCCTTCTTTGTTGTCTAATGCTGCATTGTTAATTTGATTCGTAACATCAGGATAAATCATTGGGATAGCAGCCTGTAACAAGAATAACAAAACAATCCAAATTAAAAACTGAGTGATGCCAACCGCTCCAATACCAATAATTTTTCCAACCATTAATTCAAAAGGTTTCACTGAACTAACAATAACTTCAGCAATACGATTTGTTTTTTCTTCTGAAACGCCTCTCATCACTTGTGTTCCATAACTCATCATCATAATGTAAATCAAAAAGCCACAAACAAAAGAAATTAAATAAGCAATTTCTGTAAAACTTTTTTGTGCCCCTTTTTCAGTATCTATAACATTATCTAGTTGAGCATTGGTGCTATTTTTTTCAAATTCTACAGGATTAATGCCATTAGCAATTAAAACCCTCGATCGAATAGCATCATTGATTAAAGATTCAATATCATCCATGATGCTTAAATTAACGGCTTTCTCGCTATGTAAGACAAAGTTTTTATTTGTTGTTGCATCAATTGAATGCGGAATAAATAAAAATGATTGAAAACCTGCAGCATTAAATTTTTTAAGAAAGGATTGTTCTGTCTCGTTATGAATAAATTGAAATGTTAAGTTTTTATTAGAGGATGTAATTTTTCCGTTGAAAAGATTTGCATCATCAATAATTGCGATACGCTGTTTTTCAGAACTATCACTTTTAGAAAGGAACAGAATGAGTACATAAAAAGCAATCATCACAATTGGAACTACCAGCGTCGTAATTAAGAACATTTTTTTTCTAACTCTGGTAAAATATTCTCTTTGTATAATCAGACTAATTTTATTCATACAAATGATTAATTAATATTTTGAAATTGTCTGGCGGAAGAAGAATCTTCAACCAGTTTAATAAATATATCGTTCAAGCTTGGTAATACTTCCTGAAAAGATTGGATTGAAAAATCATTACTAATAAAATGCTGTAACACTTCATTTGTAGAAACGTGGTGCTTCAATTTGATGAGAAGGGCTTCTGGAAGTTGTTGTACAATTTCAAACAAATCAGTTTGAATAGCTTTTTGAGTTGATTGTAAACCAATTTTAAAAATATTCTCTTTAAAATCTTGTTTAACAGCATCAACAGAACCATCGAGTATTTTTTTTCCTTGATTAACCAATACAATTTGATCGCAAATTTCTTCTACTTGTTCCATTCTGTGTGTGCTAAAAATTATGGTTGCTCCGTTCTTAGCCAAATTAAAAATTTCTTCTTTGATTAAGTTTGCGTTTACAGGATCGAGACCGCTAAAGGGTTCATCTAAAATAATTAATGAGGGTTGGTGTAAAACAGTGGTAACAAATTGAAGTTTCTGACTCATTCCTTTGCTTAAGTCTTCCACTTTTTTATTCCACCAAGTTTCCATTTCAAATTTTACAAACCACTCTTTTATATTTTTAAGAGCGTCTTGTTTGCTCATGCCTTTTAATTGGGCAAGATAAAGGGCCTGCTCGCCTATTTTCATTTTTTTATAAAGACCTCTTTCCTCCGGCATGTAACCAATATTTCTATGATGGGTGAGCGCATCAAATTCCTTTCCGTTGAATAAAACATTTCCGCTATCCGGATAAAAGATTCCAGTAATCATTCTAATTAAGGTGGTTTTACCAGCGCCATTAGGCCCAAGTAATCCGAAAATACTTCCAGCTTTAATGTTGAAGCTTATATCATCAACAGCTTTTTGAGAGGAGAAATATTTTCTGACATTATGGAGTTCTACTAAATTCATTATAATAATTTAATCAAGTAAAAGTAAATCATTGTTCAAATAAAAAATTGAAAAAAGATTAATTAGGATTTAAGGGCAATTGCTTCGGCAATTCTTTCTCCATCCATCGCAGCACTGACAATGCCGCCGGCGAAGCCGGCTCCTTCGCCACAAGGATGGAGATTATTAATTTGTGGATGAGTGAAATCATTCTGGTCTCTTGGAATCCTAACAGGACTGGAAGTTCTACTTTCTGTTCCTACTACTATAGCATCGTTTGTATAATAACCTTTCATTTTTTTGCCAAACAGTTTGAAGGCGCTCATTAAACTTGTTGTTACAAAATCTGGAAGCACATGTAAGAGTTCAACACTTTTAAGGCCAGGTAAATAAGAGTTTGCAGGAAGATTGTTTGAAAATTTATTGGTAGAAAAATCAACCAGTCTTTGCGCTGGGGCAACAAAATTACCTCCTCCAGCATTGAATGCTTTTTGTTCAATCAACTGTTGAAAATACATGAAGAGCAAAGGGTGATTGGCGTCAACACCAAGTGGTTTTGTATATTTTATAGCATCTTCAGCATTCACTTGCACAACCATACCACTATTAGCAAATGGGTTATTTCGTTTGGAGGGACTCCAGCCATTTACAACAAGTTCTTCATGATTAGTGGATGCAGGGGCAATTATACCACCAGGGCACATACAAAAAGAAAACACCCCTCTATTATTCACTTGATCAACCAAACTATAAGCGGCTGGAGGAAGAAACTCTCCTCTACTATCACAATGGTATTGGATTTTATCTATCAATTGTTGAGGATGTTCCACTCTAACTCCTAAAGCAAATGGTTTGGGTTCAATGAGGATTTTTTTCTTGTGTAATAATTCAAAAATATCTCTGGCAGAGTGTCCTGTTGCTAAAATATAATTTTGTGCAAAATATTCAGCTCCATCTGCTGTGAGAATTTTTTCTATTTTATTGTCTTTAATAACAAAATCAATGACCTTTTTTTCAAATAAAACTATTCCGCCAGATTGAATAATAAATTCTCTCATTGCAGTAATAATTTGAGGTAGTTTATTGGTACCGATATGAGGGTGGGCATCGTAGAGAATGTTTTCAGGAGCCCCAAATTTTACAAACAAAGCTAAAATCCTATTGATATTTCCTCTTTTATTACTTCTGGTGTAGAGTTTTCCATCAGAATAAGTACCTGCTCCTCCTTCTCCAAAGCAATAATTACTTTCAGGATTGATGATACCTGTTTTATTAAGAGCGGCTAAATCTCTTCTTCGGCTTTTAACATCCTTACCTCTTTCAAGAATGATTGGCTTGATGCCCAATTCGATGAGTTTAAGTGCAGCAAATAATCCAGCTGGACCGGCACCAATTATTATGGTTGTTTTAGTTGCATTTTTAATCTCTTTAAAATCAAAAGAAGTTGGGGTTGGAGTTAAAAACGGTTCGTTAATGAATACAATTAGAGAAAGCATAACGAAAACCTGGCTGCCTCTTGCGTCGAGTGATTTTTTCATGAATTGAAAGCCACTGATGGCGTTCAATGAAGTGCCTAAATGTTGAGATATTTTTAATTTGATGGTTTCATTATTAGCAGCGTCTGCCGGTAATAATTTCAGTGTTATTTTTTGTTGCATTGTTAGGTTTTAATCCTAAAAAATGAGCTATAAATATTGATGATTAAAAGGGCAAATCATCAACTGCGTCTGAGCTATTAGCCGAAAAAGTATCCAATGGTTCCATATACTCATTATCAATTGCAGAGTGAGCATTTGATTTTAGAAGCTGTTCAATTTTCCAGGCATCTAGGTTGGTGATGTAATTTGTTTTGCCTTCTTTCTCCCATTTTGAGCCTTTAATATTAAAATACACCTTAATATCATCACCTATATTTACTCTGTCAAGAATGGTTGTTTTGTCTTGAACACATTGAAATTTAACGTAGTTTACAATGGTTCTACCTCCAATTTCATCGGTTTTTTCAACTGCAAATTCTCTAGTTTTGAAAGTTTCTGTTCTTTGAACAGTTTCATATTTTGCGACTAATTTACCAGCTAATTCGTAACTCATAATTTCCTAAAATTTAGAAATCAAAAGTAGATTTTATTTTTTACAAAGCGGGAAAAAGGCATATTGTTTTTTTCTTCAAAAATGATAGTAAAAATCTTTATTATTTTTTTCTTAAAAATTAATTTTTTTTAAAGAAAATGAGTTACTTTCATCGCCCCAAAATAAAATAGAGATTATATTTAATAATTTGATCTTTAGTTGAATAATTTTATTTAAAAA
>CANGGD010000032.1 GCA_947453295.1 Chitinophagaceae bacterium
CATAGTTTTACCTTGCTTCCCTTTTAGTGGAAAAATTGTTAATGCGGTAACTGTCGTTATTGAACCTATATCTGAAGCCGCATTGAGCCAACCAAAACCAATAGGTCCACAGTGTAAAATATCTTTTGCAAATACCGGTACCATGGCAACTGCTCCTCCAAATAGTACTGCAAACAAATCTAAAGTTAATGCCCCCAATAAAATTTTTGTTTTAAATACATATTTAAACCCTTCCATTATACTTTCCCATGTTGTAGAAGCAACTGCATAAAAAACTGGTTTAGCAGATAGCTTACTTAGAAAAAAATAACCAATTAATATGAAAACTAAAATGACGAAAAATGTATTATGAATGCCTATAAATGCAATTAAAAAACCACCTAGCGCATGTCCAATGATTGAACTTATAAGCCAGGTTGCCGAACTAATAGATGCAGCTGCTGGCAATATTTTTTTGGGTACAATTTGAGCAATCATTGCCCCAAATGTAGGACCGGAAAATGCTCTTATGCCACCTGTGCAAGCAATCACGCCATATATTAATATTGCAATATGCCAAGGATTTATTTTAGATTGGAAATGCTGATCTGATAATATTAAAAACAAAACAATACAGGTTAGATATAAAACTATACAATTCAATAGAAGTTTTCTTTTTTCATGACGATCAATATAATGACCTGCATATAAGGCCAATGAAACAGCGGGTATTACTTCTGATAAACCCACAATACCCAATGCTAAAGGACTATTAGTTAATAAATAAACCCACCAGGCTATTACGGTTCCGGTCATTCGCAAACCCATGATAAAAATGAATCTCCCGGCTATGAAATATTGGAACTCTTTTATTTTTAGGGGTTCGTAGGGATTTCTCTTTTCTTGTGACAATGGTTAATATAATTAGGGTAGGGTTATGTAGTATTGTTGGCTTTCAAATTCCATTTCTAATGCATCTAATATTATTTGTACGTGCTTTTCATTTTCAATAAAATCAGCATTTGAGCTATCCACAAAAATTGTCTTTACATTATGTTGTTTAATATATTGTGTATAGGTTTCTTGTAAAGTAAATAGATAATCATCTGGAATATTTTGTTCGTAATTTCTATTTCTTTTTTTGATATTATCCTGAAGTTTGGTTACAGGACTATGCAAATATATCAATACATCTGGTTGTATGATTTGAGGATTGATGATATCAAATAGTTTTTGATATAAAAGATATTCTTCAGCAGGTAAATTTACTTTGGCAAACAAAAGACATTTAGTAAATAAATAATCTGAAACGGTAACACTTTGAAATAAGTCATTCGTTTGCAACAATTCTTTCAACTGCTTATATCTTTCAGCCATAAAAAACAACTCCAACGGAAAGGCATATTGTTCCGGACTTTCATAAAATTTTGGTAGAAAAGGATTGTCGGCAAATTCTTCTAAAATTAATCTCGCATTTATTTTTTTAGATAGAATATTTGCCAAAGTTGTTTTGCCTGCTCCAATATTGCCTTCGATAGTAATAAATTGATGTTTCATCTTTTCCCTCTGTTTATTTTGCAGACTATCATTCCGAATGTGTAAGAATTGAAATGATTTATTGTGCAAAATAAGAGGAAACTAATTAAATAAAAATCAAATTTTATTAACAGTCAAATTGTCTTCACATTGATGCAGCAATTGCAGTATTGTTTTATCTAAAACAGGGTGTTTAAATGTTGGAGAAATCTCATTAAGTGGAACTAACACAAATTTTCTCACTTGTATATGCGGATGAGGGATAATTAAATTCTCTGTATTGATGATTTCATTCGAAAAAAACAAGATGTCTATATCAATAATTCTAGCTGCATTTTTTTCGGTTCTAATTCTGCCCATTTTTTGCTCAATATCCAATATCTTTTCAAGTGTATCAAATGGACTTAATGTAGTATTTATTTTTATTACCTGGTTCAAAAAATCATTTTGGTCTTTGTTTCCCCAAGCAGCTGTTGCATATATAGAGGATTGCACTACAATATCACCAATACAATCTTGGATATTATTTTTTGCATTTTGCAGATGTTCTTTTGATTCTCCAATATTGCTTCCAAGTAATAAATAAGCAATGGCCATTCTTTTTTTCACAAATATAATAACATGGAATTTTAATCACCATCTAAAGTTATAACACAAGCGCATTAATGCTTTTATAACATAATGAAATAAAATATGTAAGAATTCAATTTAAAACAATAAGTTTGAATCTATTAGACGCATAACATTTTTGATAAGATTCAACTAGAATAAATAAATTCATATAGTTTTACATTTAATTACTTAAACAAGCCAACCGTTTTTTAATAAAAATAAAATGAAGTATAATCAAATTACAGCAATGCTAGCAATTACTAAAGCTAGTTTGAGATCCATAACCAGAAGTCCTTCTGCCATGATCTTTAGTTTTATTTTCCCTTTTATTTTTATAATTGTTTTTGGATTTATTGGTAATAGTGGAGGAAAACAAACTTTTAAAGTATACCTAGATAAACAATCTGATACTAACAATGTTTTATTTCAAACAATTAAAAACGGCGGCTTTATTAAATTAATGAATTATGATAATAATGCTTTATTACAATCTGATTTTAAAAAAGGGAAATTAGCAGGGATTATAAAAATTGAAAAAAATAAAATCGGTTCACTAACCCCATATTCTTTGAGTTTAAAGAGTTGTTCTGCCAGCAATGATAAATGGCCACAACTAAAATATTTACTAGAAAACAACATCAACGAAGTCAGCAGTAAAGTTTATACCAATAGAATGGATTATGTTTCATTCAATTTTAATCCTCAGCAAGATGTTGAAACTGTAAGGGCGTATAAAACAATTGATTTTATTTTACCTGGACAATTAAGTTTTTCATTGTTAAGTGCCGGTGTGTTTGGAGTGGCTTTTATGTTTTTCAACTTAAGAAATGCATTGGTTTTAAAACGATTTTTTGCCACCCCAATTAATAGAACATTTATTATTTTAGGAGAGGGATTGAGTAGAGTAATATTTCAGTTAATTACTGCCGTAGTAATTATTTTGGTTGGATATTTTTGTTTTGGATATACACTCATAAACGGATTTGAGACATTTATCGATATGATAATTTTAAGTTTTATTGGGCTGTTGGTTTTTATGGGTTTTGGTTTTGTTGTAAGCGGATTAGCCACTTCAGACAGTTCTATCCCACCTTTTGCAAATCTGATAACACTCCCTCAATTTTTGTTAGGGGGTACTTTTGTAACTAGTGATTTTTTCCCAAAATGGTTACAGCCAATTGCTAATGCTATGCCATTAACACATTTAAATGCAGCATTGAGAGGAGTCGCTTTTGAAGGACTGTCATTGTGGGATGTACGAATAGAAGTACTAATCTTGTTGTGTTGGGGGATAGCTGTATATGCTGTTGCTGTGAAAGTTTTTAAATGGGAATAATTATAATCTTAATTAAATAGCGAATGAAATTTTTCCCATGCTGATATTAGGCATTGAAGTTGAACCAGTTCCAAAGGTGCTTTCTTCTCCCGCAATCATTTCGTTTGCTAATAGAGCAAACAGCATCGCTTCTTTTGCATCTGGATTAATGTTTAATTCAGCAGTAGTTTTGAAAGATGCCTGTTCAAAATTATTTTGTAGATATTCCATAATGAGCGGGTTGTGAATGCCGCCACCACTAATAATTATTTCATTGGAGTTGTCATTCTTATTGAGTGTTTCTATTTGATTGATAATGGCAATAGCAGACATTGCAGTTAGGGTAGAAATGATGTCTTCATTGGAGAGATGTTTTGTATTTGATGTTTTAATTGCATCATGAACATAATCAAGATTAAATAATTCAGGCCCGGTTGTTTTTGGTACAGGTAATGAAAAGAAGGAATGAGAAAGCAAGCTGTTTAGTAAAGCATAATTCACTTTACCGCTTTTTGCAATCAAGGCATCTTTGTCATAATGAAGTTTTTCGTAATTATTTTTCACCCAACTATCAATTAATTTATTGCCAGGTCCAATATCAGTGCAAATCACTTCATTGAAACTTGCATTTTTGGGGATGTATGTACAATTAGAAATGCCGCCAATGTTAAGTAAAATACGATTTGTATTTTGATTTGTAAATAAAATATAATCTCCATAAGCAGCTAATGGCGCACCTTCTCCACCAGCAGCAATATGTTTTTGCCTAAAGTCGCTAATTGTTGTAATGCCTGTTCTGACTGCTATTTGGTCAGCATCTCCAATTTGTAATGTACTATTATAAAAATCGCTTTTTTGATGAAATTGTTTCGGTGCATGATAAATGGTTTGTCCATGACTTGCAATAATATCAATTTCACTATTTTTAATGCCCCACGAATGAAGCGCCTCGTTAATTAAGTTAGCATAACGTATTCCAATATGCGTATTCATGATACATAGTTGTTGAAGGTCGATGGTTTTTTTTGATGAAATTAATTCAAGTTCATTTCTAAATTGATCATCATAAGGAATGGTAACAAAATGCTTTAAATTTATTTCTGTTTGTAAACCGTTTCCGCTAATTGAACATAGTGCTATATCTAAGCCATCTAACGAAGTGCCGCTCATTAACCCAATAATGTTGCGTGTATCTTTTTTTGAAATCGAAAGTAATTGTTCAATGGATTTATTCATCGGGTTATGTTGAGATGAATTGAAGATTTCTTTTTATGCCAGCAAATTTAGTTCTTTGAATGGGAGAATCTTTAAAGAGAATTTTAAATTTGTCTTCTGTTAACTCATCCCAATCATTTGCAGTGAAAGAAAGTATTTCAGGAATTGGAGTAAAGCCAATTTCAGTATTCGCTTTTGAAAATCGATTCCAAGGACAAACATCCTGACAAACATCACATCCAAACATCCAGTTTTCAAATTTATTTTTCATGTTATCAGGAATTAATGCATCTTTTAGTTCAATGGTAAAATAAGAAATGCATTTGCTTCCATTAACAACTTTATCAGTACCAATAGCCTCAGTAGGACATTCATCTATACATTTTGTACAACTACCACAAAAATCTTTATTGATTGGGGAGTCATATTCAAGTTCTGTATCAACAATTAAAGAAGCAATAAAAAAATAAGAGCCTTGCTTTTTATTAATTAAATTTCCATTTTTACCAATCCAACCCAAACCTGATTTTTGGGCCCAACTTCTTTCTAAAACAGGCGCACTATCTACAAATCCTCGCCCATTAATATTTCCAATTTTCTCTTTTAATATAAAAAAGAATTCATGCAGTTTATTTCTTATTACATTATGGTAATCGTTTCCGTAAGCATATTTGGAAATCTTAGGAGCGTCTTTATTTTGAGTTGTTGCTGGATAATAATTCATCAATAAAGTGATCACAGATTTTGCGCCAGGTACTAACACAGAAGGATCAACTCTCATATCAAAATGCTGTTGCATGTAATTCATATTTCCATGCATGCCTTTATGCAGCCAGTTTTCAAGACGTTTCGCATCTTCATTCAATCTTTCTGCTTTAGCTATTCCACAAAACTCAAATCCCAATTGATGGGCAGTTTGTTTGATGAAGTGACTAGCCGAATGCGTATTCATGATGAAAAATTAGTCGTTGCTTTCTAAATGTAACTTGTGAAAAAATCTATGTATGATGGGGGCTAATAAAATTCCAAAAATAGATAGGAAAGTGATGCCACTAAATAAAGCGTAAAACGAAGCGAATACTTTTGCTCCATTTGTTAAACTGATTTTTGCATCTATTACAGGGCCCATACCACTTAAAATCATTGAAGCATTTAATAAACAGTCATACCAATCAAATTCAGGTATTGTTAACTTATAGCCTATTACTCCAATCATTAAACTGGCTAATAAAATAATAAATGCAATAAGGGAATTGTAACGTATTCTGTTTCTATAAGTTATTTTAGGAGCTAGTGCTTGTTTTTTATTTTCATACATTTTTTGAGAAAAATTATTTGTTCTGAACAATTTATTAATAAATCAAATCTAAAGCAATATTTAAAATAAACATGATTAAAATCGGAAAGATTATCATACAAATTCATTTTTATCTGAAAGGAAGTCAGTAGTTTAAAAGAATTGATGTCATTATAGCATAAAAACCATCTTGGATTTTTATTTGATGTTTAATAAAAAAATAAAAGTATGAATTTAAATAATTTCACAATTAAAGCAGCAGAAGTAATTCAAAGTGCTCAACAGTTAGCCTTTAATCAAAAAAATCCTGCGATTGAAAATGAGCATATTTTAAAATCTTTGTTATCATTAGTGGAAAGTCCAATTGAGTATTTATTAAAAAAGAACAATGTTGTAATTGCTTCTCTTGAAACTAAAATAAATGATTTATTAGCCAAGCTTCCAACTGTAACTACAGAGTCTGCTCAATCTTTGGGTAGAGAAGCTAATGCAACAATTTTAAGAGCTGGATCTTTATTAAAAAATTTTAATGATGAATTTGTAACTCCAGAACATCTTTTATTGGCTTTACTTCAAGGCAAAGATGCAGTATCCAATATTTTAAAAGATGCCGGGTTATCAGAAAAAGGTTTAACTACTGCTATTAAAGACTTACGAAAAGGGGCAACCGTAAATTCTCAGACACAAGAAAATACATATAATGCGTTGAATAAATTTGCAAAGAATTTAATTGAATTTGCAAGAATTGGAAAGTTAGATCCTGTTATTGGGAGAGATGAAGAAATCAGAAGAACGCTTCACATATTAAGTCGACGTACAAAAAATAATCCGATATTGGTTGGTGAGCCAGGAGTAGGTAAAACTGCAATAGCAGAGGGTTTGGCTATGCGAATTGTAAATGGAGATGTTCCCGAAAATTTAAAATCTAAAACTATTTATGCTCTTGACATGGGGCAATTGATTGCAGGTGCAAAGTACAAAGGTGAGTTTGAAGAAAGGTTAAAATCTGTTGTAAAAGAAGTGATCAATAGCGACGGTGAAATTATTTTATTTATTGATGAGATTCACACATTGGTAGGTGCTGGTGGAGGAGATGGTGCGATGGATGCAGCCAATATTTTAAAACCTGCATTAGCCAGGGGAGAATTAAGAGCAATCGGTGCAACAACTTTAAATGAGTATCAAAAATATTTTGAAAAAGATAAAGCGTTGGAACGTCGCTTTCAAAAAGTGATGATTAATGAACCGGATATTGATGATGCTATTTCAATTTTAAGAGGGTTAAAAGATAAATACGAAACCTATCATCATGTTAGAATAAAAGACGAAGCCATTATTGCAGCAGTAGAATTATCTCAAAGATATATTGCAGATCGCTTTTTGCCAGATAAAGCCATTGATTTGATGGATGAAAGTGCTGCTAAATTAAGACTGGAAATTAATTCTATGCCAGAGGAGTTAGACAAATTAGACAGACAAATAAGGCAATTAGAAATTGAAAGAGAAGCTATAAAAAGAGAGCATGACGAAGTGAAGTTAAAAGATTTGAATACAGAGATTGCTAATCTTTCAGTTGAGAGAGATACCTATATGTCTAAATGGAAACAGGAAAAAGAAGTGGTAGAAAAAATTCAAAATGGAAAGGCATTAATTGAGCAATTAAAATTAGAGGCAGAACAAGCAGAAAGAAATGGGGAGTATGGTAAGGTAGCTGAAATTAGATACGGTAAAATAAAATCTGAAGAAGAGTCTATTAAAATTATGTCTCAGCAATTAGATGCACAAACTGAAAAGCGATTATTAAAAGAAGAAGTTGATGCAGAAGATATTGCTGAATGTATTGCAAAATCAACAGGTATTCCAATTGCTAAAATGATGCAATCTGATAAGGAAAAACTTTTGAAATTAGAGGAAGAATTACATAAAAGAGTAGTAGGGCAAGAAGAAGCTATCGAAGCAGTATCAGATGCCATAAGAAGAAGCAGGGCTGGATTACAAGATGCCAAGCGCCCAATAGGATCCTTTATTTTTTTAGGCACAACAGGTGTAGGTAAAACGGAATTAGCCAAAGCACTTGCAGATTATTTATTTGATGATGATGCTATGATGACAAGGATTGATATGAGTGAATATCAGGAAAAACATGCAGTAAGCCGTTTGGTTGGTGCGCCTCCTGGTTATGTTGGTTACGAAGAAGGTGGACAATTAACTGAAGCTGTTAGAAGAAAACCCTATTCAGTTGTTTTGTTAGATGAAATAGAAAAAGCGCATCCAGATGTTTTCAATATTTTATTACAAGTGCTGGATGATGGCAGACTAACTGATAATAAAGGACGCGTTGTTAATTTTAAGAATACAATTATTATTATGACCAGTAACCTTGGTAGTCAAATTATTCAAAATCAATTTGAAAATGTAAATGAAAATAATAAAGAGGTAATGGTTGAGTCTGCAAAAACAGAAGTTTTTAATTTATTAAAACAAACCATAAGGCCTGAATTTTTAAACAGGATTGATGAAGTGATAATGTTTCAGCCATTAATGAAAAATGAAATTAGGGGAATCATTAATATTCAGTTGAATCAATTAAAAAAGCAAGTGGAGAAAAATGGCATTCAATTGGAGTTTAGCGAATACACTTTAGATTATTTAGCAGAAAATGGATATGATCCTCAGTTTGGGGCAAGGCCACTAAAAAGACTAATACAAAAGCAAATCATCAATCAGTTAAGTAAAAAGATATTGTCTGGCGGGATAGATATTTCAAAATCTGTTGTAGTGGATGTATTTGATGGGTTGGTAGTTTTCAGAAACGAAACTAACCTTCCTATTACTAATTAACAAAAAATTAATCGTCATAAGTAATTGGTAAGCAATTGATTAGGGTTAATAAAATAAAATTTATTTATAAAAAGGAAAAACAAAATTAAAAAATATTAACTTCAACCGATTTCAAATAATAATATTTATAATTTGAACAATGGTTTTCTTTATTTGTTTAATTAAAAACTAAAAATAAAAGAGTAAGAAATGGCATTCAAAAAAGAGGTAGTAGAGATTATCGAACCAAGAGATGTTTTCGTTGGTAACCCAAAAGCAGAGGTGACTTTAGAGGAATTTGGAGAATATGAAAGTGAAATTTGTGCTAAGGCAAATGAAATAGTTAAACAACTATTAATAGATTATGATGGACAAATACGATTTAATTTTCGTCATTTTCCACTTACAAAAATACACCAACGTAGTTTGAAAGCAAGCGAAGCGGCAGTTGCTACTGCTCAAGAAGGTAAATTTTGGGAGATGCATAATACATTATTTGCCAATAGAAGAAATTTAGGTACTACAAGCTTAAAATTACATTCAAAAGAAGCAGGAGTGAACAACAAGCGTTTTCTTGATGAATTGGTTAATGCAACTTATGGATGGCAGGTTCAAGGAGATTTAAAAGAAGGAATTGATAGAGGCGTAAAGGATGTACCTACATTTTTTGTTAATGGTACAAGAATAGCTGGTAATCCATCATATGAAGAATTAAGCAAAGCAATTGATCTTGCATTGAAAAATGTAAAAAACAAGGGGAGTGAAAAGAAACAAGTAAAGACAGTAACTGTAAAAGCCCCTGCAAAACCTACCTCCGAAATAGCTGTAAAAGCTAAAACAAAGACGGTTGAAACTAAAAAAGCTCCCGTAAAAGCAGCTCCTAAAAAATTGGCTAAAGTTTCTAAAAAGGTAGATGTAAAAGTTACCAAAGTTCTCAATAAACCTGTTAAAAAAGCAGTACCGAAAGTAGCTGCAAAGAAAAAATAAAAATAAAAGCCCGGTTTTGAAAATCGGGCTTTTATTTTAAAATTATTTTGGTAGAAAATTACATTAGATCCATTGCCATTGCAAAAAAAGTAACATTAAAAGGCAATACCATAGAGCAGTATCCGCCACCAATTTGGTATACTCCATAAAATGCAGCAATTGATACTGCAAATAAAACCCAAAAAATACCTCTTGATTTTTTCTTTTGTTCCATGTTTATTTTTTTGGCAAATATAAGATAGAAAATAAAAAGTCAGCATATTTTTTACTCAGAATCATTAATTTGTTACCTCAAATGTGAGAATATGATTGTTCATTTCTTTTTAAAAGTCGCCTCTCTTTATGGGCAATCATTATGGATGAAGGCTGCTAAAAAATCAGGAGAGGGTACTGAGATACTGGAAGAAATTGAACTCCAGTATCTGAATCAACAGTATTGGCATACAAAGATTGATTTTTCTGATTGTGACAATAATGCAAAAATCACCTATCATTACCTACTTAAAGAAAATGGACTGTTTATAAAAAATGATTTTTTTCATGAGCGGGTTTTTGAAATTAATTCAAATGATTCCTTGCTTCTAAATATTTTTGATGAATGGCAAAATGAATTTGTTGCATGCAGGGTTTTTGAAACAAAAGCGTTTACTATCATTAAAGAATCTTTTCCTAAGCAAACAGATAAAAAAATATATTCACATGATAATTACACTCATATTTTTAATGTCTACACACCATTATTAATACCTGGTAAAGCATTATGTATGCTAGGCTCTGATCCTATATTAAAAGATTGGAAAACAGAGCAGCCCATTCCTTTACAGTTCGATGAAAATAAATGGCAGGTTCATCTAGATTTATCAAAAGCTGTTTTTCCAATTGAATATAAATTTGGTATTTATGATTTGTTGATGAATTCTTTTGATGAATTTGAAACTGGTTCCAATCGTGTAATTGAAAGCTTTATAATTGAGGACGTAGTTAATGTTTATAATCAATATATTGAATGGAAAAACTACTCATGGAGAGGCGTAGGTATAAATGTTCAATTAACTTCTCTAAGAACATCTACAAGTAGAGGGGTCGGCGATTTTATGGATTTAAAGCTGTTGATTGATTGGTGTAAAAAAACTGGCATAAAGATGATTCAGTTATTACCAATCAATGATACTATTTCCCAAAAAACTGCTGCCGATACTTACCCATATTCAGCAATTTCAGCTTATGCAATTCATCCAATATTGATGAATCTGGATCAGTTGGCAAAATATTATTCTTGTGAAATTCCTGAAGAGCTTAATGTTTTGGGGCGTTTGTTGGATGGAGAAAAAACAATGCAATACAATGATGTAGTAGCGTATAAATTGAAATATTGTGAAAGCATTTATTATCGCTTTCAAGATGAATTACTTCAGGATGAGCAGTTTCAAAATTATTTTAACACCCAGCAAGATTGGCTTACACCATATGCAGTTTTCTGTTTTCACAGAGATATTAATAATACTGGAGACTTTAATAATTGGGAGAGCTTGTCTGTTTACGACGAAATAATAATCAAAGAAATATCAAATCCTAAAACTGAACAGTTTAAAAAAATAGCTTTTTATTATTTTATACAATTTCATTTGTATTTGCAGTGTAGTGATAGTTTCGATTACGCACATAAAAATGGAATTATTATGAAAGGTGATTTACCCATTGGGGTAGGTCGGTATAGTTTGGAAACATGGAAGAATCCAACATTTTTTAAAATAGAGATGCAATCGGGTGCGCCTCCAGACACATTTTCAGAGAAAGGTCAAAACTGGAATTTCCCAACTTACAATTGGGACGAAATGGCAAAAGATCATTTTGCATGGTGGAGAAAAAGACTTTCCTATATGGGGCAGTTCTTTGATGCTATAAGGATTGATCACGTGTTAGGTTTTTTTAGAATTTGGAGTATACCTCTAAATTCATCGGAAGGGTTGTTGGGCTATTTTGAACCTGCTGTAGCACTCACTGAATTTGATTTTTCAAGAGCCGGAATTTCATTCAATAAAAAAAGATTTTGTAATCCTTACATAACTGATGATTTGTTAATTGATATTTTTAAAAAAGATGCACAATGGATCAAAGAAAATGTGATTATACATAATGAATTTTCTAACGCTTTTAATACTCAAAAAAAAGCAGACGATTATTTTACAGTTAATCCTCAACGTAAGCATTTAAAACAATCTATTTTTGATTTACTTGCTAATGTTATTTTGTTGATTGATGAACAAGATGAACATCTTTTTCATTTTAGAATAGACATGCATAAAACGGCTTCATTCAAAGCGCTTTCACAATCAGAACAATTTATCTTATTGAAACTATATCATGATTATTTTTATAACAATCAGAATGATTTATGGAAGGATGCAGCAATGATTAAATTGAAAGCTATACAAAATGCTTCCAAAATGCTATTGTGTGCAGAGGATTTAGGTATGGTACCCGATATTGTTGAAAATGTTTTGGGATCAGAAGAAATATTGGCATTGCAAGTGCAGCGAATGCCCAAAAAATCAAATCAAACATATTCCAAACCATCAGAAGCGCCCTATTTAAGTGTTGTAACGCCTTCTACACATGATATGAGCACTATAAGAGAATGGTGGGAGGAGGATGATAAACTCATGGAAGTTTTTTATAAAAACGAATTGAAAAATGATGGGATTTCTCCTAAAAAATGCACACCAAAAATATGTGAGCAAATTATTGACCAGCATTTACAATCTCCTGCCATGTGGAGTGTATTTTTGCTTCAGGATGTATTGTCGATGGATGAAAACATAGCAGCACTAGATCCAAGTTTGGAAAGAATCAATATTCCATCTGATGCTTTTCATGTTTGGAATTATAGAATGCATATTCAAATTGAAAATTTAATTCAGCAACATGCGTTCAATGAAAAATTAGTACATATGATTGTTCGAACAAATAGATGTTAATGTATGAATGTAAAATATAAAATTTTAAATATCCCTTTCAAATATCCTTTTACCATTTCTAAAGGCACTAAAACACATCAGCCAATTTTTATGGTGGAGCTGGAATACTTTGGTGTTAAGGGTTACGGAGAAGCCCCTGCTATTAGCTATTATAACATTCCCATTGAAAAAATGGTGGCTGATTTAGAAAACAAAAAAAGTTTGGTAGAAAAATTTTCATTCTCCGATCCTGAAAGATATTGGCATTACCTACATCATTTATTTCCAACTAATTCATTTTTAGTTTGTGCATTGGATATGGCAGGATGGGATTTGTTTGGGAAATTGAAAAAAAAACAATTGCATCAATTGTGGAATTTAGATACTTCCAAATCTCCTTTTACAGATTATACAATTGCTATTGATGATTTGTCTGTCATGAAAAAAAAGATGGAGGAACTTCCTTGGCCTATTTACAAAATAAAAGTTGGGTTTGATGATGATATTGAAACAGTTGCGGCATTGCGTAAACAAACTGATGCCATATTTAGAGTGGATGCAAATGCAGCCTGGGATGTAGAAACTGCTTTAATAAAAATTAATGCCTTAAAAGAACTAGGTGTTGAATTAGTTGAACAACCATTAGCAAAAGACAATTGGCAAGGAATGAAACTATTATTTGAAAAATCACCATTACCAATTTTTGCTGATGAGTCTTGTGTTCATGAAATGGACGTAGACAAATGCTTTGAACATTTTCATGGCATCAATATTAAACTCACAAAATGTAGTGGAATAACGCCTGCAAGAAGGATGATTGCAAAAGCTCAATCACTTGGTATGCAAACAATGGTTGGGTGCATGAATGAATCTTCTGTTGGAACAGCAGCTATTGCTCAACTCGCTCCAATGGTTGATTTTGTTGATATGGATGGCATTTTATTACAAACAGAAAAAAACGGGGAAGGCGTAACTTTTGATTTTGGCAAAATCATTTACAATGATTTGCCTGGCTTAGGCGTAAAAGTTGATCTGTTTTAAATAGAAAAGGCTGGCACATAATTATTCTTTGTACCAGCCCAATAAAAAAAATAGTTTACCAGATTCTCACTCTCGAACTATCAGTTACGAACATACTAGTTCCAGGTTTTATTTTAAAGGTGGAATAAAATTCATCAACATTTACAAATGGTCCATTCACTCTGTATTTAGCAGGGGAGTGAACATCTGTCATTAATCTGTTTTTTAGTTGTTCTTCTCTGGTATGACCAAGCCAACCTAAAGCGTAACCCAAAAAATATCTTTGCATTGGGGTATATCCTGCAATTGATTTTCCTTCTTTGTATTGATTTGTTTTTTTGAATGCTTCAATCCCTAATAATATACCACCCAGATCTGCAATATTTTCTCCTAAAGTGGCTTTACCATTGATATGATAACCTTTTACCGGTTCAAATTGATTAAATTGATTCACCATAACTGCTGCTTTTTTGTTGAACAATTCTTCATCTGATTTTGTCCACCAACTCACCAAGTTGCCCTTCTCATCAAATTGTCTTCCTTCATCATCAAAACCATGTGTAATTTCATGTCCAATGGTGCTTGCTCCTCCATAACCATATACAACTGCATCATCCACTTCTTCATCTCTGTAACCAGGAATGGTAAAAATACCTGCGGGCAATACAATTTCATTGTTACTGGGATTATAATAAGCGTTGTAGGTTTGTGGTGTCATATCCCATTCATCTCTGTCTACAGGTTTACCTAGTTTGCTATATTGATATTGATGCCACCAAAGATTTGCATTCATCATGTTTTTAGCAAAACTTTCTGTGCCTATATCCATAGCAGAAAAATCTTTCCATTTGTCTGGATAACCCACTTTGCTTTTTATGGTTGCTAATTTTAAGTATGCTTTTTGTTTGGTGCTATCATTCATCCAGCTAAGTTTTCCAATTCTATCTTTTAATGCTGATTTAATATCATCCACCATAACGGTATATCTTTTTTTAGCAGTTTCATTAAAAAATTCTTTTACGTACAATTGACCAAGTAATTCGCCTAATGCGCCTTCTTCCGTTTGTATCACTCTTTTCCATCTTGGTCTTCTAACTTTTGCACCACTGAATAATTTATTAAATTCAAAAGCGGCCTTTCCAAAACGATCTGGTAAATAACCAGATAAATCATTTATGAAATTATATTTCAAATAATTTTTCCAGTCTTCAATTGCAGTTGTGCGAAGCAAATTATTAAGGGTAACGAAGAATTCTGGTTGACCCACAATAACAGAGTCATTCGTTTTTACTCCAATTTCTGGTAAATAATTTGACCAATTAATATTGTTGGAAATCTTTTTTAAATCCGTAATGGCCATCTTGTTGTAATTCTTATAAGGATCTCTTAAATCTTCAATCTTGCGAGATGCGCTTGCTAATTTGGTTTCTAATTGTAAAATATTTTTTGCTGCATTGAAAGCTTTTGTAGAATCGGAACCAGACATCATAAGTATTTTAGTGATATAGCTTACATACTCATTTCTAATCGTGTTGGTTGTAGAATCATTTTTGAAATAATATTCTCTTTCGGGTAATCCTAGGCCACCTTGATTTAATTGATAAGCCATTACATCACTGCTTTTAGCATCTTGTCCTACATAATCTGAGAACATTGTTGATGACCCGATTTTTTTTAATGTAGCAACTACGGTTAATAATTCATTAATGTCTTTTATATTATTAATTTTGGCAAGCATAGGCTGTAATGGAGCTAAACCATCTTTTTCAATTTTAGCCGAATCCATTCCCATTTTCCAAAAGTCGCCAATCATTTGATTATTGCTTCCTTTCTTATCATTTACGGAAGCTGCTTTTTCGCTAATTTCTCTTAATCGCTTCATGTTTTCTTCAATAACTAAATTTCCAATACCCCAGGAAGATTGTTCTTCCGGAATTGGATTTGTTTTTATCCAACCACCATTTGCGAAATCAAAAAAATCATTGGTAGGGTCAATTGTTGTGTCTACATTATTGGCTACAACATCTGGCTTGTTGACTTCCTGATTTTTATTTTTACAAGAAAATAAACAAAGCGAAAACGATAGCAACAAAAGAGTATTTTTCATATTATTTTTCGATAAATGTAATAAAACATTTGAATGAATAAAAAACATTTTGATAACGGTTGTTTTTATGCTCAAAATTCCGACTTTCGCAATTATGACTCCTGAACGAATAGAAAGACTCACAGCCGTTTTAAACAAGCGACAATTAAATTTGACTGTTGTTTTAGAAAATGTAGCAGACCCACATAATATTTCTGCAGTAATGAGAACATGTGATGCTGTTGGCATACAAGAGATTTATATTTTAAACACCGTTATTCCCAAACATAAAAAATGGGGTGCAAAAAGTAGTTCAAGTGCTTCTAAATGGCTTACTATTCATCAGTTTTC
>CANGGD010000033.1 GCA_947453295.1 Chitinophagaceae bacterium
ATTTAGTTAATGATATTCCAAAACAAGGACTTATCCCAACAGTAGAGCTATTTTCTCCAAAGGACATATTAGCAGTTCCTCCAGTAAATAAATCATCTAAATAAATTTTACTACCATTGCCCTCATTCATTTGTGCAACAGAAATTATAAAGAAAAATAACAGAATAACAGAAAGTGATAGTTTTTTTTGTAACATAATGGAATTAAAAAATTTTACCTTCATTGAGAATATTATTGGGATCGAAAGCTTTCTTTATCCCTTTCATTATATCAAATCCTTTAGGATCAAAAACAATATCCATAAATTCTTTTTGAATTAAACCGATACCATGTTCACCGCTTATGGTTCCACCAAGTGATTTCACTAAAGTAAATAGGTCTCTTAAAGCTGGAATTACATCTGGATTATTTAAACTATAAATACTTCCTTCTTTTTTAATTCTTATATGTAGATTACCATCACCTGCATGGCCATAACAAACCGCTTTGAAGTCATGTTTTAAGCCAAGTTCCTTAACTCCTCTAATTAATTTCGGCAGTTCTGCTCTTGGCACTACAGTATCTTCTTCTATTGTATATCCATCAATTTTTACTGCCTCTGCAGCCCTTCTTCTTAATTTCCAAAGTTCTGCTTTTTGTTGAGCATCATCAGCAAAAAATACTTCGCCGCATTCAAATTCAGTTAGCAAATGAGCAATGGATTCCATTTCCGACATTAATGTATCAACATGATTTCCATCTACCTCAATTATTAAATGTGCTTCCATTTCATCAGTAACAGGAACGATTGTACTATCCACAAACTTACTTACAATTTTAAGTGCATTAATCTCAACTAATTCTAAAGCACTTGGTGTAAAGCCTGCTCTAAAAATAGCACTTACGGCCTCTCCTGCTTTCTCTAAATTATTGAAAGGCACAAGCATCAATAAATTATGTTTAGGATAAGGAATTAACTTCAATACGATTTTGGTTACCATACCTAAAGTCCCTTCGCTACCAACAATTAATTGTGTGAGGTTATAACCAGTTGCATTTTTTAGTACATTGGCGCCCGTCCAAATAATTTCTCCTGTAGGTAAAACAATTTCAAGATTCAAAACATAATCTTTCACTACTCCATATTTCACTGCTCTTGGGCCTCCGCTGTTTTCAGCAATATTTCCTCCAATGAAACAACTGCCTTTACTACTGGGATCTGGAGGATAAAAGAGCCCTTTTTCTTGTACGGCATTTTGCAAGACTTCAGTGATGACGCCCGGTTCAGTTGTGACTTGTAAATTTCTTTCATCAATTTCAATAATTGAATTCATTCTTTCAAATGAAATCAACACTCCTCCTTTGTGAGGAAGGGCTCCTCCGCTCAAACCTGTGCCTGCGCCTCTTGGTGTAACAGGAATTAAAAATTCATTACAACGCTTCATGATAGCACTTATCTCTAAAGCAGTTCTAGGTTTTAAAATAATATCTGGTAAGAAATGAAGGTTTTCTGTTTCATCATGAGCATACTTGTTCTTGTTTTCCTCGTCAAGTAAAACAAATTCAGAACCAACAATATTTTGAAATGCTATGATATGTTCTTCAATTAGATTCAAGATTTTTCAGTGTTTTGTTTTATTGGAATAAGAAACACAAAAGTCGGAAATATTTTAATTCAAATCATAAGTTTATCAATTAAGCTATTTTACCCCACCTTGTCTTAGATTTTATAGAAAGTAGATATGTTTTTAGAGGCTGATTATCTGGGAGCTCTAGATCAGCATCTTTTTCTAAAATATCAGCAACTGCATTTCTGGCCACTTCAAGCATAGGCCTATCATCAACAATGTTTGCTAGTTTAAAAGAAAGGGCGCCGCTTTGACGAGTGCCTTCTATTTCACCAGGACCTCTGATTTCTAGATCTTTTTCTGCAATTTTAAAACCATCAGAGGTTTCAACCATCGTTCGCAATCTTTCTTTGGCATCATTTGATAATTTTTGACCGGTTAATAATACACAATAACTCTGATCAGCCCCTCTTCCTACCCTTCCCCTTAATTGATGCAATTGAGACAAGCCGAATTTTTCTGCACTTTCAATTACCATTACAGAGGCGTTTGGTACATTTACGCCCACCTCAATAACAGTTGTGCCAACTAATATTTGAGTATCTGCATTAACAAATCGCTGCATATTATTTTCTTTTATTTCAGCCGTTTGTTTACCGTGCACCATACTTATCCAATATTTTGGTTCCGGAAAAAAGGATTTAACTTCTTCATATCCTTTCATTAAATTCTCATAATCTAGTTTGCTACTCTCTTCAATTAAAGGATAAATGACATATGCTTGCCTGCCTAAATTAATTTGTTCTTTAATGAAATCCATAACTTGAGAACGTTTGTTTTCAAATCTATGTGTAGTAGAAATGGGCTTTCTTCCTGGAGGCAGTTCATCAATTATGCTATAATCTAAATCGCCATAGACTGTAAGGGCAAGTGTTCTTGGTATAGGCGTTGCCGTCATAACTAAAACATGCGGCGCAATATCATTTTTTTTCCAAAGTTTTGCTCTTTGTGCAACTCCAAATTTATGTTGTTCATCTACTACAGCGAAACCAAGATTTTTAAAAACAACATTATCTTCAATAACAGCATGGGTTCCTATTAAAATTTTAACTTCTCCATTTTCACAACCTGATAATATTTGTTTTCTATTTTTTGTTTTTGTAGAGCCAGTTAATAACTGAACTCCAATATTCATTTCCTTTAATAAAGAAGTAATAGTGTTGAAATGTTGTTGAGCTAATATTTCAGTTGGCGCCATTAATACAGCTTGAAAATCATTATCAGCAGCAATAAGCATAGACAACAATGCGACGATAGTTTTTCCGCTACCAACATCCCCTTGCAATAATCTATTCATTTGTTTACCACTTCCGAAATCTTTTCTAATTTCTTTAAGTACATTTTTTTGAGCATTGGTTAAACTAAAAGGAAGAAACTTTTCATAAAACTCATTAAAATAATTACCAACTTTTTCAAACACTAAACCTCTGCTATTCTTGTGTCGATTTAGTTTGAGTTTCTGTATACTCATTTGAGCAAGAAAAAATTCTTCGAATTTGAGTCTTCTAACTGCTTGTTGATAGTTGATTTCGTTTGCTGGCAGGTGTATTTGAGTAAAAGCATCAAATCTCCCCATCAACTTAAATTGAAGCATTAAGTTGTGTGGAAGGTTTTCGGGTACATCTTTTGTTGATATTTTCTTTATTAATTCTTGAGTCAACTTGGCAATTTGCCTTCCATTTAATCCTCTTGCTTTTAGTTTTTCAGTTGAAGGATAAATAGGTTCTAAAAAAGATTTTCCTGTTGCGTTTTGGGAATTGTATATTTCTATTTCGGGATGTGCTATTTGTGGCTTTCCCATAAAAAAACCAATCTTCCCAAATACCAAATACGCTTGCCCTGTGGTCAATATTTTTTCTACAAAATTTATACCTTGAAACCATACCAATTCAATTATTCCAGTTTCGTCTTGTAAATGAACAATTAATCTTTTTGCTCTTCGTTCTCCCATTATTTTCTTTTCTACAACTCTACCTGCAACCTGAACATAATCCATCCCTTCATGAAGATTATTTATTAAATCAATTTTTGTTTTATCAATATGTCTAAATGGGAAATATTCCAATAAATCTTTGAAAGTAAAAACATTGATTTCTTTTCTGAGCAAATCACCTTTTATAGTACTTACACCTGTTAAATATTCAATTGGACTGGATAATATGTTGTTGGGGTGTTGAATAAGAAAATATTTATACAAATATATTCAGTAATGGATACAATTGATTTATATGAAATTGATTTTATTTTTAGCTTGAGAGATAATAACTGTAAATTGCATCAAATTACTATACATGATACAGGTTGGCCAATATAATACACTTAGAGTATTAAGACACGTTGAATTTGGTTTATACCTTGATGATGGAAAAGATGGCATTTTATTGCCGAAGCGTTTTATGCCTCAGAATGTTAAAGATGGAGATGATTTAGAAGTTTTTATTTATCATGATGGAGATGACAGATTAATTGCTACAACACAAAATCCTAAGGGCATTGTTGGAGATATAGTAAAATTGAGAACAATAAGCACAACTCCTCTCGGAGCATTTATGGATTGGGGGTTAATGAAAGATGTTTTTGTTCCGAAATCTCAACAAATCAATAAAATAATTCCTAATGGGGAATATTTAGTAAAAATATATATTGATCAGCAAACTGGCAGAATCGCTGCAACTGAAAAATTCGAGTCTGATTTAAGTAACGAAGATTTAACCGTTAAAGAATTTGACGAAGTGAAACTTACTGTTTACAGAAGAACAGATATTGGCTATGTGGTAATTATCAATAATAAACATACCGGCGTTTTACACCACAATGAAATTTATAGAAATATTACTGAGGGAGACAAAATAGATGGATTTATAAAAAAGATATATCCAAAAACAAATAAGATAGATGTATCAACCGGCAAAAAAGGATACCAAAGGGTTGAAGATGAATCAAGCAAAATCATACGACTACTAAAAGAAAACGAAGGCCATTTGTCATTCGACGACAAATCAAACCCTGACGCCATTTATGAATACTTTCAAATGAGTAAGAAAACTTTCAAAATGACAATCGGCAATTTATATAAAAAACGTATTATCAAATTTGAGAACGATGGCATTACGTTAATAGAATAAAGGGAGTGATTCAATCATTAAAAATATTCAATCATAGCAATTTTGCTATAGGACTCTAGAACCCCTTCATCTACAAATTCCACATCGCCTCCACAAGCAATTACTTTTTCAATAATATCATCAACTGCATCTTTAATGTAAAAAGAATTTTTTACAACATCCTGATGTTTGGAAATCATTTCCGGATTGCTGCTATGGTCAGCGGGAAAAATAAAATTCTTTTCGACAATGAGCATTCTTCCTTTTTTTTCTAATGCGCTTTTCCAAACCTCTTCAATTCCATAAACAAGTTTTTTTCTACTCATCGCATCGTCAATTTGTTTAAACAAACTGCTTTGATTTATTTTTTTCCAATCAGTAAGATAAGGCTTCATTATCTCTTTAAATTCAGCTTCTGATTTATCTTCAAAGCTGCCATGAATATAATTTATAACGTTTTTAGCATTATGTGTAATTGCTTTGAAATGGCCAATTGTTTTTATGGTTCCCATGATAAAAACTGGCAGTTTGTAAGATTGTAACAATAAGCTAAGCCCGTTATCTGTGTGTTTTAAAAATTTATTTAATAAAATTTCTTTTCTTTTATTTTCATCGCTAAAATTGGCGACTTTTTCAGGTATATCATTTTTAAATGCTGCAATATTATCAGGCACATTAGAAGTGATTCTAATAAAATGTGTCGTATTGCCAATGAATATTTTTGTCCATTTACTACTGAGAACAACAAGCAAATATTTATGTACTTGTGTTTTACTATAAATCAAATCCCGTATTTCAAAGGAATCGTCAATAATAATTTTCTCATCAATTTGCATATCTAAATAATATACTTTTTCAATTAAGGGAGAAACAAAAATTGCGATACTTTTTTTATGAGTATTGAAATTTAATTCGTCTATCACTTTATGTAATTTGTCCATAATTGCTTCAGCCTTATCTGAAGGGTAGCTTGCTGTAATTTCCTTTTCGATTTTATCAGTTGCGATTTTCAATTGATAACCCAACTCTTTTTTTAATCCCATTTTAGGTTCAAATGGCATTAGAAGTGAGATGCAGGGGTGATACTTAGGGGATTCTAAAATGGGTGAAAAAGAATCTATACTATTTTGTTCCATATTTGTTTAAAATGAGGTTTATGAAAGAATTCGTTTCTTAATGTTGAAATACTATTTTCACAATCGTTTTTCATTATCTAAAAACCAAGAATTATCTATTGAGTATTTAGATACAGTATTATTTCCTAATTGATTTTGTTCTTCTAATGATAAACGATCAGAACCGTTAGAGCGAACCCATTCCTCTTTATTTTTTCTATAAATCTGTATATGAATACCAGTTTTTTTATAAAATAAAGATTCAACTATTTCTGTTGTATTCCAGAAATGTAATTCCAAAACAACAGACTTATTTAGGTTGCATACATCTTTAACTTTATAATCAAGCAACAAAGGTTTTGATTTAAACGCCTTTCTGGATCTATCTGTAGAACTTCTAAAAAATTCTATTTTTAAAAAATTAAACCAACTATTAAATTGTTGAGCGATGTCAAATAATCTTACTTCTCTGTCAATTATTAATATCATATCAAATTTTTCCCTTTTAGTTGATTACTTATTAAAACAATCAAAATAGCTACAACGATTAAAATTGATTGTATAAAAACAAAATGATTAGCGTAAATCAATAATAGTATAATGCAAGACATTAACAACAGAGCACTATAGATTGAAAAATTGTATTGTTTAGGATAATTTTTAATTAGAAATATCCATGCAATTGCATTTGGGAATCCAACAATCACAAACAATATTAACCCAACGAATTGAAAATCTTTAAAGGGAGTATTGTATAACAACTTTAAATTTAATCCCATCAAATTACCATCAGGAAAACTCATTAAAATAATAGCAACAGTTAATGATAAAACCATCATAATTGTAACCAGAAAAATAAGGACAGTTTTCATCTTATTGAATTATTTGCGTTTGTATAAACCAGTTATTTGCCCAAAGGCCAAAATATGATCTGACATAGCTTTTTCCAAATCAAGTTTTCTTGTGTTGATAGACAAATCTAACAATGTGTCTAAAGCATAGAATTTAAAAAGGTAATGATGTGTTCCGCTATATGGGCAAGGCCCACAATAAAATCTTCTACTGAAGTCATTTACACCTTGAGTGCCTAACAAAGTATTTTCTTTGATATGATGAGTTACAGGAATATTCCACACAACCCAATGTACCCAAGTATTAATTGGCGCATCAGGATCTTCAACAATAATAGCAAGTGATTTTGTCATGAGGGGAATATCACTAATTGTAAAATCAGGATTTAGATTTAATCCATCACAAGTATATTTAGATGGAATATATTGATTGTCTGAAAAGGAATTACTTGAAACCCCCATTAATCTAATTGCAGTTTCTGTAGCTAATTGTAACATATTTTTTACTTTAAAATCTTAAGTACAAAATTATTTTAATGAATTATCATCAGTTGCTATCATGTTTAATAAACTTTCTAAGTCGAAATAAATGGATTCTAGTTCATCATTACAATCATCAATTTGAATATCTGGATTGCTATTATCTACATTTTGATGACGCATAATTTAGTATAAGTGTTGAGAGATAAAATAAATGCCGAAAAGATATTTAATCAATGACAAAAGTCAGTATTCCATTCAATTCAAATCAGTAAGTAGAGTTAAAAGAGGTAAAATTGACATTTATCAAATAAAGAATTGATTGGTGTCATTTTAAAAAATAGAATTGAATTGTTTCTTTGTTACGAAAAATATTTAACCACAATTAAATGAAAAAGTTATGAAGACAGATTTGGAAATTCAAAAAGATGTAATTGATCAACTAAAATGGGAACCGTTTTTAAACGCATCCGAAATTGGAGTTGCTGTAAAAAATGGAATTGTTACTTTATCTGGTAGAGTGGACAGTTATTCAAAAAAAGTATTAGCTGAAAAAACAACAAAAAAAGTAGGTGGTGTAAAAGCAATTGCAGAAGACATACAAGTTGGCGTATCTCCTACTTACAAGAAGACTGATGCGGAAATTGCGGAAGCTGCATTAAATGCTTTAAAATGGCACACTATGATTCCTGAAGACAAAATCAAATTAAGTGTTGAAGATGGCAATGTAAAATTAGAGGGAGATGTGGAATGGGAGTATCAAAGAAATCAAGCAAAAACAGCTGTTGAAAATTTATTGGGAGTAAAATTTGTAACTAATTTAATTGCGGTTAAACCAAAAGTTACACCTTACGAATTGCAACAAAAAATAACTGCAAGCTTTCAAAGAAGTGCCAATATTGACGCATCAAAAGTTACTGTAGAAGTGATTGGTAGCAGAGTTGTTTTAAAAGGGAAAGTCAGGTCTTTTGTGGAAAAAGAAGACGCAGAGAATGCAGTATGGTCAGCACCAGGAGTAGTAATTGTTGAAAACAAATTAATGATCGAAGAGCCAGCATATGCTTTTGAAGATTAAAAGAAAATAAATCCCTAATGAAAATTTCAATTGTTGTTTTTTTTCTGCCGTTATTATAACGGCAGTTTTTTTTATTTCTTTAAAGTTTCAGATAAAAATTCATTGCAATAATACTTTACATCAATAAACTCTTTTTCGCAACTTTTAACTCTGGTTGTTAAATCACTTTGTTGCAAATCAATTTCTTTTGTCAATTCACTATTTTCTAAAAGATGTCCGTCTTTCATCAAAACTGATTCTTGTTCATGAATTTCTAATTTTAATTGATTCAATTTAGTATTGATTTTTTCTAACAACAGCTGATGCACTTCAACTTTTGCTGCAATATCAACAATTGAATTTCTGATTATTATTTGATTTAAATGTTCTTGTAATTTCTCTATTGAAGAATTATAAAAAACAATTGACTCTCCCCAATTTTCGAGCTCATCTAAATAATGTTGTGTAATATCTTTTGACATAATTTTTAAATTGAATTGAATCTAATTTTTAGTATGCACATATTTTATGATTAGAAATCATGAACACATAGAATCTCATCATAGCTTTTATAATTTATAAGAAATATCTTTTGAAAAAAGAAAATGAAAGAAATAAGATTAATAAGATCGGATTCCCATGTCTACCCTGGCGAATTTGTACCCATATTAGAGGAACAACCCTCCAAGAATAAGGTTGATGAAAAAGCAAAAAACACAATCATAAAGCCATTGGTTAACATGACTGAAATGCAAGACTTATTAAAAATAGAAGTGTTTATACCCGGAGTAAAAAAGGAGGATATTTTGGTTGAAATAAATGAAAATATTTTATCGGTAAGAGTCGTCAATAAAAAAGAAATAACCTGTGTTGGCGAAGTGTGTACTTTACATGAATTCGATTCGGAGAAATTTGAAAGAAAAATACCATTACCAAAAAATAGCGATATAACATTTATTAATGCTGAATATAATGGAGGTGTTTTAAAATTACATATCCCTAAAACATCAAATGAAAATTCATACAAACAAATGAGAGTTGTCGTTTATTAGAAGATATTAAAAATGGCTAACAATGAATATAGAATAAATAACACCATAGAATTTCTACGCGGAGGAAATGAATATTTTGAAAAACTGAAAATTCTAATTGAAAGCGCCAAACAATTTATAGTCATTCATACCTATATCTTTGCAGAAGATCAAACTGGCAGTATGGTAGTTGCTTATCTAAAAGCAGCTGCAAACAAAAATGTAAAAATATACTTACTTATAGATGGCATTGCATCAAGCAGTCTATCAAAAAAGTTTATCAATCAACTATCAGAAGAAAATATAACACTACGATTTTTTGAACCTTTGTTTAAAAGCGAGAAATTTTATATTGGAAGAAGGATGCATCAGAAAATTATTATTGTTGATGGATTAGTAGCCTTAGTAGGCGGTTTAAATATTGCAGATCGATACAATGATTTCCCATCGCAAAAAGCATGGCTGGATTTCGCTTTAAAAATAGAAGGAGAAGTCGTTTTAGATATTTTTGAAAAAAGCAAAAAATACTTTAAAAACATCGAGAATAAAATCAAATGGCCAGATAACCCAACAAATCAAACTGACCAAAATTCAACTTGTGAGGCGAGAGCGAGAATTAACGATTGGGTAAGACACAAAAATGAAATATCGAATTCTTATCTAGAGATATTTAGAAATTCAAAAAAAGAAGTGATTATATTTTGCAGCTATTTCATACCCGGTAAATTCATAAGAAGATCAATAAAGAATGCAATAAATAGAGGAGTTAAAATCAAAATAATCACTTCCGAAAAATCAGATATTCCAATTACAAAACAAGCTGAGAAATGGCTGTATGATTGGTTATTAAGAAACAAAGTTGAATTGTATGAATTTCAACCCAATATACTTCATGGAAAAATAGGTGTTTGTGATAATAATATGTTTACAATTGGATCTTATAACATAAATAACCTTAGCGCATATGCCAGTATAGAGATGAATATAGATGTAAAGAATAAACCCTTATGTGAGCTCGTCCTAGAAAAACTAAATGCAATCATTATAAATAATTGTAAAAAAATAACTACTCAGTATCACAAAGAAAATAAAAATTATTTTATCCAATTTAAGAGGTGGGTATGTTACAAAACAATAAGAATTGTTTTTTTAATTTTTACATTTTATTTTAAAAGAAGTTAATGAAGATTAATTGCTTTCTTAAAAAGCAAACTTAATGACCCGAAATTCAAGTTAGATACTCTCCCTTGTTGAATAATTAATTTATTGTTTGTTGGGTGATTTAAATAATAATGAAAAACAAAATCAGCCTTAGGGTTTTGCCAACCAGCTGCTTGCCCAAATCTAAGGTCATTAAAAACGATTTTATTATTCAAAGTTTGTAGAGTAAAATAACCTTGTGAGAACCTAATCAGTCTTTGCAGATTTTCATGGTCATGAATTTTTTCAATCAAATCAATTCTTTTAGGAAAAAAGGTGAAATCGATTTTATTTTTGGAATTAAAAACAGAATAATATCCTATAAAATAGCCGCTATCATTTCCTGCAACTACATACCATAAAAAATTTTGCAATGGAGCTGGTGTTGAAAAATAATATTTGTTTGGAATGTTTTCTATTTGAAATATCTTTTGTATTTGATATTGAACGATGATTTTATTAGTAACTGTAAGCAATAAATAAAATGCAGGTATTAATAAACTGATTCTGGCTAATAAATACCTTTTAGGATGAAAATGATGTATCCACAACAAAACAATTGAAATAGAAATTGGAAACAAAGAAAAAAACGGATCAACAACATACAAAGCATTAAAAGAGAATCGAAGATGGCTAAAGGGTTCAAATAAACCAACTCCATAATTATTGAAAAGATCTAAAAATAAATGTGTAGACAATTCAATTATAAAAAAAGAAAACCATTTTAAAAAAGTTATGTTATGAGGGCGATGGATTTTTTCAGCTAATAACGAAAAAAAAACAGCTGCAATAATTAGAAAAAATAAAGAATGAGTAAATGCTCTATGGGCCAGTAGCGCTTCGGGAGTAGAGAGCCAAGTGGCTGCTATAAAATCAATATCAGGAATACTTTGAGATAGCGCACCCCAAAACATAGCTTTTTTACCAAACCCCTTTTCAAAATACAACACCCCAATACAAGAGCCAATAGCTATATGGGTTAAGGAGTCCATCTAATTAAAATTATTTAATGATGGGATAAAAATATCGGAATTGAAAATTCTTTTACTATAGCTTCAACAAAACTGGATTTGAACCATCTTGATAATTTTGTTCTGCCATAAGATCCAAGTATTACCATTGCATTTTTCTTTTCTATTTTAAGAAAATCTATTGCCTCTATTTCAGGCGATCCTTTTAAAACTGTAAAAGTAGGATAATGAAAATGTCTGTTTATTAATTCCTTTATAAGCAAATTATCATACAGATAATTTCCATTTTGCGATGAATTAATGGCAACAACATCTAAAGGCATTTGTGCAAAAAAAGGAAAAAGCTGTGCAAACATTTTTATTGCATAAACTGATGTAGGAGATCCATCATAAAAGAAAATATTTTTATCAATCGGCGAAAAACTATTTGGCACAAGCAGAATTGGGCAACTTGATTCACTCAATAAATTAGAAATAAATTTAGAGGGGAATTCTTCTTCATGATGTGAAAACTTTTCATTGTAATTTATAATTAACAAATCAGAAAACACTGACTCATGCAACAATTCATTGATTGCATAGTTTTGATCGTGGTGTATAGTGAATCGAATTCCTTCTTTTATACAAATTTTATTTATTTGCTGAGCAGCATATTGTCTATTAATTTGATCTTCATTTTGAGCCTGTTTTAATTTTGATTCAGAAACTCCATCAGCTAAAACCAAATCATAAATTTTATAACTAGTATAAGTCTTATCATCTAAGAAAACAATTGTGAGAAATGCATCTAATTTCTTTGCTAAATAAATGGCATATTGTTGTGTACTCAATGAAAATTTTAAGCCATCAAATGCTGCCACAATTTTTAGCATATCGATTTATTTATGTGAAATGAAAAGTGGGATTTTATGCTCTTTAAGCACATCTGAAATAAAACTTTTTTTGAAAAGAGTTGAAATAGCCGACCTGCTAAAAGATCCAGACACTAATATTGAATCTTTTTTATCTGACACCCAAGTTGCAAAATATTTTTTGGGGTCTAAGTCAAGTTTAGTTACAGTGAGATTTTTAAAATGGCGCCCTGCCAATTCTTCAATATAAGACTCATCGAGTATTTCATCTTTTTCATCTGATTTAAGATGTAAAAGTACAGTTTGGTTGTCTGCCAACTCAGGCATTAAATAAATAAACTGTTTTATTGCATATACAGAAGAAGGTGAACCATCATAAGCTAAAATATTTTTCGTTGGGTAAACATATTCATCCGGCAAAACAATTGTTGAACATTCAACATCATGAAGGGTTTCTTTTAAATAAGAACTTGTTTCCCCTATTCCAATATTTTCATAAAATGTTTGGCTACCTACCAACATCAAATCAGCAAATCTGCTTTCTTTTTTAATTTCTTGCAAAGCCAATCCATTAAAATCTTTTCTTACTGTGTAATCTATTTGATTAAGTTGGCACAATCTTTCAAATTTTTCTATATTTTTTTCGGCATATTCTGATTCTGATTCCTCTAGAGAAGGAATAAACAAAGGGCCTCCTATCCCATCGCCATAACTCCAAACATTAGCATAACTTATCTGAGGCAAAAAAAGACCAACCAATAATATGGGTTGTTTCTCATTTAATTTTTCAGCAAAATCAAAAGCAGATTGAGCAAAATGAACGGAATCAAATGCAAGAATTATTTTTTTCATTAGTAATGTTTTGATGTAACCAAACTTATTCTATTCATGATTCAAAAAAAATGACGTACGTCAAATAATGTATTGACAAAAAATGCAAAAAATAAATTTCCTAAATACAACATTCGTGTATAGTTCAAAAAATCTTGTACTTAGATTAAAATGAGAAATAAAATAGTTGTAAAAACATTTCTTGCTGAAGTTGGAGAAACATCAAGATTTATATTTAAATTTTTAAGCAGATGGTTTATTCCGCCTTATGAATTGAAAGAGCTAATTCGTCAATGTTATATAATAGGATATAAATCCTTGCCACTTGTAGGGTTAACAGGATTCATTATGGGTTTGGTTTTAACAATGCAGCTTAGACCTTTTATGATTGATTATGGCGTGGAGTCTAACCTTCCAACAATAGTAGGCATTGCTATTATCAGAGAAATTGGCCCAGTAATAACTGCGCTAATTTTTGCTGGAAAAATCGGATCAAGTATAGGAGCAGAATTAGGATCAATGAAAGTAACAGAACAAATAGATGCCATGGAAGTAAGTGGTACAAATCCATTCAAGTATTTAGTCGTATCAAGAGTTATAGCAACCACTATCATGTTGCCTATTTTAGTTATTTGCAGTGATGCCATATCGTTATACGGATCATATTTAGGCGTAAATATAAAAGGCAATACGAATTTCAGTTTTTTCTGGACACAAATTTTTGATACGCTTGAATTTAGAGACATAATACCCGCATATATAAAGACCTATTTTTTTGGATTTGCAGTGGGTATAATAGGATGTTACAAAGGTTATAATAGCAGTAAAGGGACCGAAGGGGTTGGAATTAGTGCAAATGCATCTGTTGTAATATCTTCTGTGCTAATTTTTATTATTGATTTATTGTCAGTTCAAATAACAGAAGTGCTTGGATTTAATTAGAAATATGAATCAAAATATAATCAATAATCAAAAAACTATTTTAAGTGTAAAGCATTTATATAAATCATTTGGAGAAAATCAAGTTTTGAAAGACATCAATTTAGAATTGAATGAATCTGAAAATATGGTTGTATTGGGAAAATCCGGATCAGGAAAATCCGTTTTAATAAAATGCATAATTGGATTGTTACAGGCAGACAGTGGCGCTATAGAATTATTTGGAAAAACAACTACTCAATTAAATTCAATGGAGTTAGATCTGGTTAGATCGAAAATTGGTTTTCTATTTCAAAGTAATGCTCTTTATGATTCCATGACTGTAAGAGAAAATCTGGAATTCCCATTAAGAAGACATTGGATACATTTAAAACAAGAAGAGATAGATAAAAAGGTACAACAAGCATTAAATGATGTTGGACTTGCAAATACAATTGACATGATGCCAATTGAACTATCTGGTGGCATGAGAAAAAGAATTGCATTAGCAAGAACATTAATTCTGCAGCCAGAAATTATTTTATATGATGAGCCAACCACAGGATTAGATCCAGTAACTGCAAGAGAAATAATAAAGCTAATGATTGAAATCAAAACTAAATACAAAACCGCTTCCATTATTATATCTCATGATATTAATTGCGTGAAATTAGCAAGCGACAGAATAGCTATAATCATTGAAGGAAGGTGCTATACAATTGGGAAATACGAAGAGTTGAAAAATAGTAGTGATAAAAATATAAAACAGTTTTTCGAATAATAATTAGTGTATGAAAAATGAATTTATTAAAAATATTAAACTAGGTTTTTTTGTATTAACGAGTCTAACCTTCTTGATTTTTTTGTTTTATATGATCGGAAAAAACAAAAATTTTTTTGGTTCAAATTTTAAATTGAGAGCTCGATTTGAAAATATACAGGGCTTAAAAGCTGGAAACAATATAAGATTTGCTGGGATAGATGTAGGAACTGTTGATAAGATTGAAATAATTAATGACACTTTATTAGAAGTGATTATGATAATCGACAAGAAAATGCTTTTTATTATAAGAAAGAATGCAATAGCATCCATTGGGACAGATGGTTTAGTCGGTAACAAAGTGATTAATATTTCTGCCGTAAAACAAAAATCAGAATTTGTGAAAAACAATGATATGCTTTACACTAAAAGAGCAATTGATACAGACGAAATGTTAAAGACATTAAATAAATCAAACAATGACATTTCGATTATTACTGAAAATTTGAAATCGGTTTCAGATAAATTAAATAAAGGAAAAGCACTATGGAATTTGATTAACGACTCTACTTTAACAAGTCAAATAAAATCTTCGATAAATAAAATTAATACCAGCACAAATAAAATAAACATCTTGCTAGACAATACAAATACAATAGTAAAAGATGTGAAGAAAGGAAAAGGGACTATTAGCACGCTTATAAATGACACTACGCTGTCAAAAAATATTCAAAATGCTGCTATTAATTTAGAAGCTACTAGTAAAAAAACCTCCGAATTATCATCCTCTTTAAAAACACTTACAGAAAATTTAAAAAATGATATAGAAGATGGAAGCGGCATCATTCATCTTATTTTGAAAGACAGTATGGCGAAAAAAGAATTAACCGAATCAATTACATATATAAAGAAGGATAGCAAAGGCTTAAATGAAATAATTGATGCCATTAAGAAGAGTATTTTATTTAGAAGATATTTCAAAAAGAAAGACATGAATTAAATATGATTAACAAACATTCAAAAGCAAACCATTATCATATTCTATTGTAGCATTCGAATATACATTTGCTTTAGGTTTTTCATAGGATATTGGATATAGACACGAGCCGGATTTCTATCCGGCTCTCTTTTTAAAAATCATTCTCAACTAAAAACATAAAAAAATACAATCACGGTCATTTTTATACAATTGATTACAATATAGATTTGTTTTAGGTTTTTCATAGGATATTGGATAATAGACACGAGCCGGATTTCTATCCGGCTCTCTTTTTTAAAAACCATTTTCAATTGAAAACATAAAAATTTATAACCACGGTCATTTTTATCAAATTAATAACCAAATACCTTCGCTTTAGGTTTTTCATAGGATATTGGATATAGACACGAGC
>CANGGD010000034.1 GCA_947453295.1 Chitinophagaceae bacterium
AAAGACAAAATAATTCTTGAAAGAGTTGGCAATAATTGCCCTGTAAAAAACAGTTTGAAAGATGATATTGAATTAAACATCAAATATAACTGGCAAGAAAGCTGATCATTCAGGATTTCTAAATATCTGGTGCCCGATTGTACAGTTCAAACATTTTAGTTCATTACAATATTTGTTTTTTAGTTGATGAAATGCTTGAGTATCATAAGCTGAAAAGAAATTAAATCCAATTTGCTTAAATCCTTCTATTGTTTTATTTTTTTCAGCCGGAATTTTAATTAAAATAGCAACAGCTGCTTCAATGTATTTTTCTTCTTTGTGATAAAATCCATAAGCATATAACAAAACAGATAAGGTGTTAATCATGAAATTATTGATCATGTTTTTTCCTATTATTTTTTTTTGAAATTTACTTTGCACATCAAAACAATAATGGTTATCCCAGTACTTACTTGCACTTACATGAAACAAATTTTCATAAACTTTTATTGGCTTCAATTCTATAATTGTAGAAAATAAATGTTCTTGTTGCAATACCAACATTGCCAATTGCGACAACCTTATTGTGGGAAATTGATACGGCCTCATCCTTAAAAAAGAAACCTTGCACTTTAATTCAGTTAATTGGTGCTTTATTTTTAAATGTTGAAATATTTCATTCAGCTCCTTTTCGTATACGTCTACTGAATTTGGTTCAATTAAACCAGCCATTCCCAATAATAGCGCTTCTATATAAATGGGCTGATACCTGTACTTAGAAAGCAATTTAAAAGATAGAATTTTAGCTATGGATTCAAATGCTTCCCCATTTACCTTGCCTCCCATATTTTTGCAAATTACTTGCCAAGCTACTTCCTCCCAATCTCCATTTACTTTATTTAAAACCTTTAACACATCATTCGATTTTTGTTGCAGTCTTTCTGCTATCAAACTTTCTTTAAACTTTTCAAGGGTAATAAAAGATATTGAATGGCCCTGTTTTTCACAAGGAATAAAAGATTCATTTTGTTGAAGTAGAGTGTATTTTTCTATTAATAATTTGGGAACTAATGTTTTTAATTCTAAAGTAGGAAAAGGCAAGCTTAAATCTTGATCATGATTCCACACAACATGAAGTATTATAGTATCATAATGATCTTCTAAAACATGCTGATGCCGTTTCCAATCTGTGCTATTAATATGTATTTCAATATTGCCGGCCCAAATTTCTTGATCTATTTTAATAAGCGCATTAGAAAAATCTGGCCCTTGATTATGATTGATTACACCCGGCTTGAAAATTTTTATAGGATCATCTTCTGTTGTAACCAAAGAAGCTTTGTTGAATAACTGATATTGCCAAATGTACTGAAGCAGCTTTTCATTCATTGAAATTTTCTTTCAAAATAAATGACTGAAAAGCAACTGTGCTAAGGAAAATAACCTTTTAGTAAAAAGAAAAATATCTAATTATGGTGTGCTCCAGCTGTTGTTTTTAAAATCCACATCAGGTAATATTTTATCTTCATCAATCGTAGCTGAACGAAGTAATTCATTCACTGGAATCTTTACAATAAACTCTTTTTTGTTATTCCATATTTCTACAGGCAATTGAATAGTTCCTTTTTTTCCAGATTGAGTTTCATAAGACAAAACAACCGGCATGGCCATTTGTTGTAAATTAATAAGAGTTACTAATGGGCCGGTAGTTATATTTTGAACTGAATCTATGGCTTGGTCTAAACTATAATTTTTTAAAAACCACGATTTCCAAAACCATCCAAGATCTTCACCGCTTGCATTATTCATAGTATTGAAAAAGTCCCATGGAGTTGGATGCTTAAAAGCCCATTGGCTGATGTAAGTTCTAAAAGCATAATCAAATCTTTTTTCTCCCAAAACATATTTTCTTAGCAATGTTAAAGCCACAGCAGGTTTAAAATACAATGAGTTACCAATATTTTCTTCTCTCATTGCATCTGGTGTATTAAAAATAGATTCGGAATAAGGACTAAACACTCCATAAGAAACCTGTTCCCCACTAGGATCTGTATTCTTATATTCTCCATTATTAAAATCATCGTCTGCTAAGGAATTAATAAAAGTATTAAACCCTTCATCCATCCAACCATACAATCTTTCATTGCTTCCAACAATCATGGGAAACCAAGTGTGACCAAATTCGTGATCTGTTACACCAAATAATCCTTCTGTTTCTGATTGAGAAGAACAGAATACTATGGCAGGATATTCCATACCACCAACATTGCTCGCAACATTTACAGCTACAGGATAAGGATACTCAAACCATCTTTTACTATAATTTTCAATACTTCCTTTTACATATTCTGTTGCCCTACCCCAAGCATTTTTACCTTTGCTTTCTGGAGGATACAAACTCATTGCCATTGATTTTTTTCCTGATGGAAGATTCATTTTTACAGCGTCCCACAAAAATGAAGCAGAACATGCCCATGACACATCTCTAGCATTTTTTAGAGAATAATGCCAAGTCTTTTGTTGAGATTTTGTTGTTTGTTGTTTTACATTTACTACTTCTTCTTCAGTTCTAATACTTATAACCTGATTACTTGTAGCCACTTTATCTAGTCTGCTGATTTGATCTTTAGTTAACACTTCTCCAGGGTTTTGCAATTCTCCCCCTGCAACCACAATCATATTTGAAGGAGCAGCTATACTAAAATCAAAATCACCATATTCCAGATAAAATTCACTCGCGCCTAAATAAGGATCTGTATTCCAACCTCTCACATCATCAAATACACACATTCTTGGATACCATTGAGCAATCGTGTACACATTCCCGTTTTTACTCGATAAAATTCCAAATCTGTCAGCTCCATATTTTGGAATGGCATAAGAATATTCAATTTGTACTACAATATTATCTCCAGCACTTTTTAAAGGAGTTTTTAATTTCAACTGCATTCTGGTATCATCAACCAAGTAATCAGCTGATTCAACAGCACCTCCTTTTATCGTTGGCAATATTTTCACAGACTTAATAACATAGCCCCCTTCAAAATCAGAATTTGCATCACCATATCTACTTCTACTCGTAGCGGGCATTCTAGATTGTCCCCTGCTGTTTTTTTTAAATAAATTTTGATCTAATTGCAACCACAAATAAGGTAAATCATTTGGACTATTATTTTTATAACTTATTACTACAACCCCTGTAATTTCTTTCTTTAAAGTATCTATTGAAGCTTTTATATTATAATCTACTTTGTTTTGCCAATAATTTTTTGTTGGGAACCCTAAAACAGTTCTGGTAGTATTATCTCCTTTGGGATATTGAAGAGGAGCAAATAATTCTTGGGGGTCATAAATAGAAATTTGTTTTTCTCTTTCTTGTGCATGTAATTGAAATACTGAAAAAAGAATTGTAGTAAAAATTAAAATTTTATTCATAACTGAGTATTTTTCGAGTCCAATAAGATTTCCAAAGTTAGTTGTTTGATGTAATGATAAGATTAAAAATAATTTAATTCCATTCTTTTAATAAAGTCAATCCCTGATTTTTGAGATCCTTATCAGCTAAAGAAGAAATCGGTAATTTGGATAATTGATATAAAATTGACTTTGCTTTTTCTTTTTGATTATTCGCATAATAGGCTTTAGCCAATTGAAGATAATTTAAGCAGAAATTAGGTTTTAATGAATTTGATTTTTCATATGCATAAATCGCTTTTGAAAAAGAAACATCAGGCATTCCTCCCAAAAATAATTTGATTGCTGATTTTTGTATAAAATTCAAGTTGCTCAATTCAAAATACCACCTTCCTAAAACATGCCAAGCCAAGTAGTTTTGAGCGTTAATGCCCAATGCTTTATCAGTATATTTTTTAACTTCTTTAACAGCATTCATTCTTTCTGACCCTGATTTGTATAAGGCAAGATTTCCTAAAACAATACTCATGATAACGCAAGACTTATCCGAATGTGGAAAATATTTGTAAGCAGACTTTGCGAATGAAAAAGCTTCATCTATTAATTGCAATTTTCTTTTTTCATCTTTTTCCCTACTGCCAATTCTTTGACACAAATCAGCACATTTATATAAAACATCTAGATTTTTGGGGTCAATGACAGAGGCTTGTTTATAATAATACAAAGCTAGTTTTTCATTAAATTGGCTTTCATATTGAGCTGCTTTTAGACATGCTGAATCATAAGACTGTGCAAATGAATTCAGTAATTGTATAATTGAAATAAAAAAAAGAAGCCATCTTTTATGCATGTCTTGTTATTATTTTAATTCAAAAATCATTGAAATGATTTTTTATAAGTAATCCCTACACTTCCTTGAATTGTTGCTATTGGAGGATTAACTTTTATTATTGTAATGGATGTGTCTATAATTCTCTTGTCAAATTGATAAATGGCATCAGCTATTTTTTCTGCAATTGTTTCCAATAATGGAGTTGGGGTATTCATGATTGATTTTACAATTTGATAAACAGCAGTATAATCAATCGTTTGTTCTAAATGTTGAATGTTTTGATTTGTTTTAAAACTAGCATTTATCGTTACATTAAATTCTCCACCCAATATTCGCTCTTCCTCATGTAACCCATGAAAAGAAAAGAAATGAAGATTATCTAAATGAATAGTAAACAAATGAAAAATATTGAAATTAGATTAATGTAATCCTTTTGTTCCGAGATATCGTTCTGCGTCCAATGCAGCCATACATCCGCTTCCTGCTGCAGTTACTGCTTGTCGATATGTTTTATCTTGCACATCCCCAGCTGCAAAAACTCCCTCAATGTTTGTTTTACTTGATCCCGGAATAGTATTAATATATCCAGTCTCATCCATATCTATCCAATCTTTAAAAATTTTACTGTTGGGCTCATGTCCTATCGCCACAAAAAACGCACTAACTGGAATGGTATGCTGTTCATTTGTTTGATTATTTTTAATGCTCACGGCTTCCACTTTTTTCTCACCCAAAATCTCATTGGTTTCTGAATGCCAATAAACCTTAATGTTTTCAGTCCTTAAAACTCTTTCTTGCATGACTTTGCTTGCACGCATTTCACCCTTTCTAACAATCATATGAACAACGGTACACAACTTTGATAAATACAATGCTTCTTCTGCAGCTGTATCACCAGCTCCAACAATAGCCACTTCTTTCCCTTTAAAAAAGAATCCATCACAAACTGCGCAAGCACTCACACCATACCCATTTAATCTTTCTTCGCTTGGTAAACCTAACAATTTCGCAGCAGCGCCAGTTGAAATAATAACTGAATGTGCTGATATCCATTTTTCTTCATCAATTTGAACTTTTAATGGTCTTGTTGAAAAATCAACGGCTGTAGCCATACCATATCTGATATCTGCACCCATCCTTTTAGCCTGATTTTCAAAATGCACCATCATTTCTGGTCCTTGAATACCTTCCGGGTATCCAGGATAATTTTCTACTTCAGTGGTGATCGTTAACTGTCCTCCAGGTTGAATCCCTTGATATAAAACAGGATGTAAATTCGCCCTTGAAGCATAAATTGCTGCAGTGTAGCCTGCAGGTCCAGATCCAATTATTAAACAATTAATTATTTCTTGATTGTTGTTTTCCATTACTACTTTTTATTTTTCAAAAATTATTTTACAAATAAAGTATCAGAATTCCAAGATGCATATCCACAAAAGGCACCCAATGCGCCATTGGAAATATTTCCCAAAACTTTATTAGGTTGTGAAAAGGGTTGCCAATGCTTTGTCTTGCAAACTCCCAGGTATTCCAAAAATTATACGTCGACTTATTTATATTTGAAATTCTCAATAACACCGTATCTCCTCTCTTGAAAAACATTGCTGTATCATTTCCTGCAACTGCGCTGGTATTTCTTCCCTTTTCTAACTGTACCGTATAAGTGGTGCCGTCAATTATTTCATCTGTAAAAACAGAATTAGGACCAGGATAAAAAGGCTGGTCATTTGTTTTAGTAAAATATCTGATATAATTTCCTAAGCCAGCTGGGTCTTTTGCACGCACATACATTAATCTATTATTTGTATCAGGATCAAATTTTGTAGGCTTAAAGAAAATGGAATCTGGAAAAATATTCACACCGGGTATCTCAGTCGTTGCTTGATAATTTTTTCCGTTAGCCGATATATTTAGCTGATATTTTGTATTTATTTTACCTACAAGTGAATCCTTATCTATTGTATAATTATAAAGATAATAGCCAAAAAATAATGGTATTGAATCTTCGTGAAGTTGATAAGTTTTATTTTCAGAAACAATTGTAACATTTGCCCCATGAACAAATGAATTCACTAACACCAACGGATTGATTTCACTATAATAAGAAAAACTTGAATTCAATGCTATAATTGGAGCCTTGCCGTTTTCAATAGATCCTTCAACAACTAGTGTTTGTGGCGTATCATTTAATGCAAAATCAATATCTTTTTCACAAGATAATAATGATAAACACAACACAAACAAAACGAACCTATTCATAATCAGAGTATTATTTTTTTTCGCAAAACATTGGAAACCTTTTAATGACTTTATTATTTCATTAATAAATAAACAAATAAGGCGATTTTATTCTGTAAAAATAAATAAAACTTATCGCTTTAAATTTAAATTCATAAAAAAACCCCGAAAAAATCGGGGCTTAAAATATGTTGTTGATAATTTATCCAAGATAGGCTTTCAAAGCTCCACTATATCTGGCTTTTTGTAATCTTTTAATAGCTCTCTCTTTAATTTGACGAATACGCTCTTTGGTTAAGTCATACTTATGACCAATTTGCTCTATTGTAACACCATTTTCACCATCTAATCCAAAATACGCATTAACGATTTCTGCTTCTCTAGGACTTAATGATTTCAATACTCTTCTAATTTCATTTTTCAATGAATCATGCATTACATCCTCATCAGTTTCATCACCACCTTTTAATAAATCTCCCATTGCCACATCTTCTGCTTCATGCACGGGTGCGTCTAAAGAAGTATGTCTTGTGTTGCTTTGAAAAATATTATTAATTTCTGTTTCACTCATTTCCAATAATTCTGCTAACTCTTCAGTTGAAGGTTCTCTTTCGTGTTCTTGTTCAAAAGCCATGTAAGCTTTGTTAGCTTTATTATATGTACCAATTTTATTTTGAGGCAAACGAACTAATCTTCCTTGTTCTGCCAAAGCTTGTAAAATAGATTGACGAATCCACCACACAGCGTATGAGATAAACTTAAATCCTTTTGTCTCATCAAAACGTTGTGCTGCTTTAATCAAACCCAAGTTCCCTTCATTAATTAAATCACTTAATGACAAACCCTGATGTTGATATTGTTTAGCAACGGATACAACGAATCTTAAATTCGCTTGAACTAACTTATCCAAAGCTCTTTGATCACCCATTTTTATTTTTTGAGCAAGCGTTGTTTCTTCCTCAGGAGTAATCATTGATATTTTTGAAATTTCTTGCAAATACTTTTCAACGGCTTGGGAATCTCTGTTTGTTATCTGCGTTGCAATTTTGAGTTGTCTCATCTTTTAGCGTTAATTTTGGTAGTTAGATCTAATTATTACAAAAATACAGGAGAAAAATACTGTTTTATTGAAATTGCATTATTTTTCATTAAAACATGCACAAAGGTACACTTACAATTTCGCATTTCATAGTTTATATAAAAAAAATGTCTTAAAATAATTTAAATAAAAGCTGGAAAATAATTGCAATTATAATTGAATTTACAGGGATAAACAATACTTACATTTGCTATATGATTGATTTACGTTCTGATACTTTTACAAAACCAACCCCATTGATGCTTGAAGCAATGTTTAAGGCAAGTGTGGGAGATGACGTTTTTAGCGAGGACCCAACGATAAATGCCCTAGAAAATAAAGTGGCTCAACTATTTGGTATGGAATCGGCTTTGTTTTGTCCTAGCGGCACCATGACAAATCAAATAGCAATTAAATGCCATACGGAGCCAGGAAATGAAATTATTTGTGATAAAAGCAGCCATGTATATGTTTATGAAGGAGGAGGCATCGCATTTAATAGTGGGTGTCAGGTAAGAACAATTGACGGTATAAGAGGGAAAATATCTTCAAAACAAATTGTAGATGCAATAAATCCAGAGGATATTCATAAACCGATTACAAAATTAGTTTCGATTGAAAACACTTCAAATCGAGGTGGCGGGAGTTGTTATGAATTAGAAGATCTGATTGATATCAAAAAAGTATGTACCGAAAACCAATTGAATATGCATTTAGATGGTGCCAGATTATGGAACGCAATGGTATTTAAAAAATACTCCCCACTTGAGTTCGGAAAAATATTTGATAGCATTTCTGTTTGTTTGAGTAAAGGTTTAGGAGCTCCTGTAGGCAGTTTATTAGTTGCTAATTCCGCTTTCATTAAAAAAGCAAGAAGAGTTAGAAAGTTGATGGGAGGTGGAATGAGACAAGCAGGATATCTTGCTGCAGCGGGAATTTATGCTTTAGATAATCATATAAATCGATTGGAAGAAGATCATATACATGCAAAGAAAATTGGTAGTGTTTTAGCTCAAAAAGAATTTATTGGAGAAATTATTCCAATAGAGACAAATATTATAATTTTTGAGGTAAAAGGCAACTACACACCTCAAACATTCACTGAATTTCTAAAATTGAAAAATATTTTATGTATACCTATTTCTTCAAAACATGTAAGAATGGTATTTCATTTAGATGTAACATCGAACATGATTGATGAAATGATTACTACGATTGAAAAGATGTAGTATATTTAATAGAGTTGTTTTCTTATTTCAGCATCTAATAAATTAAAGATTACTTCTGGCTTTAGTGTTCGCCATTGAATTAACTCCATTAATTGAATATAGTTTGTCAATCTTGCCTTTCTAAAATCATGTTTAGATTGTTCAGTCATGTTTAACAAAACAACCCAACCATTTTCATCAGTTAGCTGATCCATCCAATCTTCATAATAGCTATCATCGCTACTATGAAAATTCAATACGTTTTCAGTGACTAAAACAAAATGACAGATGCCATGTTCATTCATTTCATCCGTTATATTTCTTCTCAAAGTCATGATATCATTTTCAATCGCATCATTCCACTCTCCTATTAGCTCTATAATTGCAAGCCTTAATTCATAATCAACAAAAATAATTTTAAGGTACAATGTTTTTGATCCGAAATTATCCCATTGAGGATGAATGTAATAATTGTAAAGAGTTTCTGAATATTCAAACTCGCTATATACTTTACCATAAAAAGCAGATTTTTGATCTTCCTCCGCTACATAAAGATGCCTCCAATTATAAAATGGCTCTATATTCTGCATGTTTTTTTTCGCTTTACATTAAATACTAAAAATAAAAAATCCCGATAATATATACTACTATCGGGATTTTAATATTTAATTAAGTTAAATTAGAATTTTTGAGCAATTCCGAAAGAATAAAATAAATTATCCTTGTGAACATCTTCCATTAGAGAATAACGCATTTGAGATTGCAACAAAAAGTAGGTATCACTTTTCATATTTACTTGTAAACCAAAACCTACAGGAAAATAAGTACCAACTTTACCGCTATATACACCAGCTCCTATTCCCATACTAAAGAAAGCATTAAAGAAACTTGCATCTTCAAAAGCTTTTACATTTATTGATGGTTCTAATTCAAAACCAAATTGATTATTTGCTATATCATAAGTTCCTCTGTCTGAAGCTGCATAGTTGTGAAACAATAATGTTGCTTTTGCTGACAAATCTACTCTTGATGAAAACAGACTCCAAGCTGATACTGAAAAACCAAAATCCTGATTTTTTAATCCAGAGATTGTTCTAACTCCGTTAGCATCTTTCCATTCACTGGGAGTTCTAACATCAATTGTATTGATGTGCATCCCTAATAAATGTCTTCCACTTAATAAACCTTTTGATTTTTGAGCAAATGCTCCATTCAGTAATAGAATTAAAGAAAAAAAGATGGTTAGTTTTTGTTTCATAAATGCTAGTTTAAATTTTTTAATTTTTCTCGATGTTTCCGAGGTTAAGAATAAATTACTATCTGACAAATATAACACCAAAATAACTATAAATCAAGCGATTTTTTTAGAGTCGTTTTTTTATGTGCTCTATGTAATATAAAACATAAAAAGTTGATTTTTTTTAAAATCACCCTATATTTGCAAACCAAATAAAAAAAGGACTTGGTAGCTCAGCTGGATAGAGCATCAGCCTTCTAAGCTGAGGGTCATTGGTTCGAATCCAATCCAGGTCACAAAAAACAAAGCCAATCATATTCGATTGGCTTTGTTTTTTAAATCCAATACTTGTTTTTGCCAACACCCCCATTTCTTTATAACTTTATGTAGATTTATAAACTAGCGACTTTAATGAACGTACAAATTCATCCCTCCTGGGCAAAAATTTTAAAAGATGAATTTGAAATGCCCTATTTCAAACAACTAACTCTATTTCTTAGATCTGAAAAATCAGTTGGTAAAAAAATTTTTCCAAAAGGTGCTCATATTTTCAACGCATTCAATCTTACTCCTTATGACAATTTAAAAGTGGTGATTATTGGACAAGATCCTTATCATGGAGAAGGACAGGCTCATGGACTAAGTTTTTCAGTTTTGAATGGACAAAAGGTCCCTCCCTCATTAAAGAATATTTTCAAAGAAATAGAATCCGATATTGGTGTTACAATGCCTGCTAACTTTGGCAACCTTACTAAATGGGCTTCACAAGGAGTGTTGATGCTAAACTCAATACTTACAGTTAGAGCGGATGAGCCCTCAAGTCACTCAAAATATGGATGGACTCAATTCACAGATGCTGTTATAAAACATATTTCCGACAATCATACTAGTATCGTTTTTATGTTATGGGGTAATTTTGCAAAAGCAAAATCTAGTCTTATAAATCCTTACAAGCATTACATACTTTCTGCAGCGCACCCCTCTCCTTTTTCTGCCGACAAAGGCTTTTTTGGTTGCAAGCATTTTTCAAAAACAAATTCAATTTTAATAAAAAATAAATTAGATCCAATCGATTGGAAAATATCTCCTGAATTATAAAAGAAAAGCTATGTTTAATATCCGAGTATATGGAATACTTATGACTGACAACAAAGAAGTTTTGGTTAGTGATGAAATTATTAGAGGCAATTATTATACAAAATTTTGTGGCGGAGGATTAGAGATTGGAGAAGGCACGATCGATTGTTTAAAAAGAGAATTTTTAGAAGAAATGAATTTGAAAATTGAAGTCATCAATCATTTATATACAACCGATTTTTATCAACAAAGTGCATTCAACCCCGAACATCAAATAATTTCAATCTATTATAAGGTAAAGCCACTGGAGCCGATAACGATTCCACTCAAAAACAAAAGGTATGATTTTGACGAATCAAAACTTGAATTACATGAAAAAAAGGGTCAGGCAGAGGTTTTTAGATTTATTGATTGGGATGCATTTACACCAGAAAGTGTATCATTGCCTATTGATAAAGTTGTAGCGAAATTGATTAAATCATTATGAAGAATAAACTCAATAATAATGCCTGGAAATTTGCAAGCATAGGTTCTCAATTTATGGTTGGTATTGGCATTTTTGTTTACCTGGGTATAAAAATTGACAATTGGCTTCAATGGCAAACACCAATGGCAACATGGCTTCTTCCCTTATTATTCATCATCAGTTCGATTATTAAATTAATTATAGAAACTAACAAAAAAAACAATCCAAAATAAAACCTATGAAAAGCAAATTCTCAACATTAATATTATTCGTTTCTATAAATATTTTAAGTACACTTATCTTAATATTTTATCCAATACAATCAATTAATTTCAACTTGATTTTTATTTCAAATTGTTTGCTTTTTTGTCTGAGTACAATAATTTTACGTATACAGCAAAAAGGACTAAACAACAAAAACCCAAATGCTTTTATTCAAAGTATAATGCTGGGAATGCTTTTAAAAATGTTTGTGTGTGTGATAGCTGTTATAATTTATGTTTTAATTTCTAAAAACGAATTCAATAAAAACGGTCTTCTACTTTCCATGTTTTTGTACCTAATTTACTTGGCTGTTGAAGTATCTGCAATCACTAAAATAAATAAACAAAGGAAGAATGCCTAAACAGGAAGTTCCGCTCAATCACCTGGAGAATTATTTGCCTGATAATTGCCTTGAAGATGTATTAGATTATTTATATCAATTCAAGGTTCAGCTCACTATAACAAAGCAGCGACAATCTATTCTAGGAGATTATAGAAATGCACATCAAGGGAAAGCGCACCGAATTAGTGTAAATGGGAATCTAAATAAATACTCTTTTTTAATTACGCTATTGCACGAATTAGCTCACCTGCTTACCTTTGAAAAACACAAGCATCATGTTGCACCTCATGGTAAAGAATGGAAACAGCTATTTTCATCAATACTCGCTAAATTTCTTTCGAAAAAAATCTTCCCATCAGATATTGAAACTGCATTAATGAATACCTTAAAAAATCCTGCAGCTAGTAGTTGTGGTGACCTTCCATTATTAAGGATTTTAAAAAAATATGATCGAGCCAATTCAAATCTTGTTCTTGTAGAGGAAGTTCCTACAGGAAAAAAGTTTTCTATTAAAGGAGACAGAATATTTTTAAAAGGGGAAAAAATTAGAACAAGGCACAAATGCAAAGAAGTTGATACCGGAAAATTTTATTTATTCAATGGATTGTATGAAGTGAAATTAGTCGATGATTTTCCACGGAATGAGAAGGTTTTATAATAACATTTTCACTACCAACTCTTTCAATAAAATAGCACTATCTGTTCCACTGTCTCCTACTCCCACTCCCTTCATATTGTAATGATGTAGCAGCAAAATATTTTTTTCCATGCCTTGATATCCATAATTTTTCATCATAGATTTTGCTTGTTTTAAAGCTATTGGATTAAAATAAAAAAAAGGCTTCAATGCTTGGTCTGAATGATCATTCATCCCGTATACTGAATAAACCTTACTAAAAAAACTATACAAAGCTGGAAGCACCATCTGAATAGGCCCTGCCTTTGGATTGCCTTCAAAATAATTGATGATTTTTAAAGCCGTATGTAAATCTTTATGTGCAATTGCTGCTTGTAATTCAAAAACATTGTATTCTTTACTGATGCCAATATATTTTTCAATATCATGTTCGTCAATCTCCTTTTTGTTGCCAATATTAATGGTGAGCTTTTCTATTTCAGTAGCAATTCTGCTTAGATCAGCTCCAATATGCTCTTCTAATAAACTTACACTCTTTACTGAAATACTATATCCAACTTTTTGAACATAATTTAATATCCATTCATGAATTTTATCTTCTTTTAATTTAGTCGATTGAAATACTACTCCTTTTTTTTCAATTGTTTTATAAAGCTTAGTCCGCTTATCGTAGTTTTTACCTTTATGAGAAACAATAAATATTGTTGTAGAAAGTGGCGATTCAAAATATGATTCTAGCTTATCGATAGCAGTCATCATTTGAGCTTCTTTTAAGATAACCACTTGTTTATCTGCAAACATGGGATGACGCTTACATGCATTAATGACCTGAGTCCAATCTGCATCCTTTCCATAAAACACAGTTAAGTTGAATGATGATTCTGATTCATTTAAAATTTTATGCTCAGCATAATCTACCAACTCATCGATATAATAATCTTCATCCCCTTCCAGCCAATAAAATGGTTGAAACTCTTTTTTCTTCCAGGATTGTAAAATTTTATCTGCACTCATGAGAAACAAAAATAAAGAAAGCTTGTTTGGCAATTCTATTTTTTTTAAAAAATAGCCCTAACAGATGCTCTGCCTATATTAATCACCTTTGAAAACGGCTGTTTTCTTCCTTCGTACTGAAAACTAACTTCTAGATTATTTTGAAGCCTTTGCGTAAAATCCATATTCCATAACACATTTTTACCCGGCATTTGACCATCCAGCATAAAAAAACTTATAGGACTATTTTCAACACTATTGTTACTGTTGAAAACAATTTTATTGAATATAAATTTTGCATTTAGAAAACTATTACCGAAAATAGCGTATCTAAAGGAAGTCTCCCAACCACCTAATACTGCATGTTCCAAAGAATCAATTTGATTGATTTTACTTGAGTAAACATAGGAAACAACTGCTCTAAATTTACTTTTATGCGTGTATGAAAAATTAGGCTCTATTTTCATTTCACGAACTGCATAATTTCTATTTCTAAACTGAACAGACGAGGAGTAGAGTTCGCTAAATGTCCTATTAAGTGTTAACATTGTCATCCATTCTTTATTTAGATTTATTCTCAATTTAAACTGCGAGTTAACAACATTTCTAGTTTCAAATCCATAAGTAAGTAACGATTTATTGTTGGAAATTTTATGATTAACATCAAATCCCCACCTCGGGTTATTTCTATTATAGAAATAAGTATTTGAAAAAAATAAAGTTTTTGTGATAAGAGCTGTATCTGATCGCAATCGATTAAACGGATTTATTATAAGTGATTCATTAGCTAGTTCTTTATTTACGAATTGCAAAGTTGAAATCAAATTAGATCTGCATAAAATTTTATTGAAAAACTTTTCTTTATGTTGTATAATTGATGCAGGATTTATATCGATCCCATAATTAATTGAAATGTAATTTACTTTCACATAAGCATTACTGGGAGTAAACACTTTTATATATTTTTTTTGATCTTGAAATTTCGCTAATTCAAATTCATTCAATTCCTGTATACCATTTTTATTGTAATCGTTCCATGTATATTCGCCCTGCCCTACCGGAACAGGAGCATAAACAAAATCGATTTTTTGCTCTTGCCCTGATCCATTTTCAAATAAACTATTTCCATTTACAAATCCACTTTTTGTATCAAAAAGATATTCTAATCGTCCTAATAAATTCTCATCGTTTTTTTGAGTCAAATTGTTTGTTTGATTATATTCTACATTACGATAATTGAGATTAATTTTAAATTGATGATGCTCGTTTTCTAGAAACTCTTTGTTGAGTTGTAAGTTTTTACTTAGATCAGATCTGACCATTTGATTTTTATAGGGTAAGTAATTAATTCTTGTGTAATAATTGACACTATACTTATTCAATTCCTCTTCCTTACTTTTAATATAAAATTCGTATTTGTCAAATGTAAAACTTTGATAAGTTAGTGTATCAATTTTCGAATCTTTGATGTGGTTAAATTCCCCCTTATAAGAAGCTCCCATTCTTATTTTATTAAGCTTATTGATTTGTTTATTTATATCAATTTGAGGCCTAAAAAAATAACCCGCGATTGCAATACTTGTGTATTGAAGTAAATTTAATTGAGAGCTAACTTTAAAATTTTTATTGGAATTATTTTGCTGAATTTCATTTTTTGTAGCGTGATAGCCATCCGATCTATTATAATTGGTAAAATTATATTTTAAACTACCGCCACTTCTTCCATTTAATAAAAAAGATAGGTTAGAAAGATTCTCATTCACGGTTTGGTTTGAATTCAAAATATTCCAATCTCGCAAAAACTCTACATTTCTGATTCTTTCAATGGGCTTGAAATTATTATTTATGGCTTCAAAAGAGATATTAGTTTCAAGGTGATAAACATTCTTTTTCATTTTTATAGGCGAGGAATTGTTTTGATAATTTATTTTACCAGCAAATCCATGGTCATCATTTTTATCTTTATTTGAAAATAAATTTTTATCGTATCTACTTACTGCGAATTCAGTGGATAGATTTGAGTTCTTATCAAGAATTGTTTTAGAAGACAAAGTAAATATCTGTTGTAACTTAGGCGTAGTAATAAATGAAACTGGCTCCCATTCACCTTTTTTTTGTTGATTTAAAGAAGGCTGAACCCATTCAAACACTTTTCCATTATTTGCATTAGAGAGTAATCTATAGCTACCTTTTCCCAAGCCTACATACGTAAAAGAAACATTGTAGAGATTTGATGTATTTGATTTTGCGAAAACGAAAACAGAATCATGTATGTTACTATTGTAAACCGTATCAATTTTTTGATATAGTATTTTACCAGTAGCAAAACTATCTTTATAATTATTAGGCGTGTATGCATTTTGAATGCTA
>CANGGD010000035.1 GCA_947453295.1 Chitinophagaceae bacterium
ATCAAACAGGCAGTAAACTCAGTAATTATATCAGTTATCAATTCACTAACAGAAACGGATTTGATAATATCAATTCTAAAAGAGGTTTTGAAAAAGACAGCTTGTCATTTGCACAAGTTTCTTCTACTAAATATCCTTCAGTTACTCATTACATAAACACCGGCTTCGATCATAACTTTACTGACAAATTCAATTTAGGTTACGACACAAGAATCACTTTCACTAATAATCATAATACTGCATTTAACAACATAGACATCATTAACAATAATTCATCATTAATATTAGGTAATAATCAATCCAATATTTCCAATATAAACACTTCTCAATATTGGACAAACACATTGAATTCAAAATATAAAATTGATACTGCCGGCACCGAATGGACGAACTTGCTTGATTATTCTTATTTTAATTATCAGAACAATCAAAATTATAAGAATGATTATATTAAGCCCTTTCAGAGTTTTATTGTTGGAGATGGACAAAATAACAACAAAAAAAATATTCTAACATTTCAATCTGATCTTGTTTGGAAACTGCCTTCAAAAATAACTATTGAAACAGGTTTAAAATATTCAAAAAGCGTTAGTCAAAATGTCTCAAATTATTTTAAGTCTAATGATAATATAGTCTCTGAAGTAGATAGCTTTCAAACCAACTCCTATAGATACAATGAAAAAATTGGAGCATTTTATTTTCAAATTTCAAAAACCTTCTACGGCTTCACTGTAAAGCCTGGTTTCCGCTATGAAACTACGGATATATTTGGTAATCAAATCATCCCTAAGGATACTTCCTTTGCGATAAAAAGAGCCGATTTTTTTCCTTATGTTTTTTTGAAACACAATTTATTCAAAATCTTTGGCAAGTCATTAATTGCAAATGCAGTGTATAGAAAAAGCATTAAGCGTCCTTATTATGAAAGCTTAAATCCATTTCCAAAGTATGTAGATCAGTATTTATTTGAGTCGGGTAATCCAACACTAAAGCCTCAGTTTACAACCAACTATGAACTCAACGTAACTTTCAATGATTTTCCGGTTCTAGCATTGGGTATCAATGATACAAAAGATATTTTTAGTCAGGTTATTTATCAAAATACAACTACTAAAATTGCTTACAGAACTTTTGATAATCTTGGAAAAAATAAAGAGTACTATGCTAAATTAGTTGTTGGCATTCCTCCGGGCGGAAAATACTTTTTTTACTTAGGCACAAATTTGAACTACAACCAATATAGTGGAGTCTATCAAGGTCTTCCTTTGAATTACAGCAGAATGAGTCAAAATATTTTCACCTTTCATGAATTAAAATTAAATAAATCGTTGGTTCTAAATTTGCAAGGGTTCATGCGCTTAAAAGGTTTGTATAATTTTTATGAACTTGAAAATTTTGGCGGCATGTTTATTTCTTTAAACAAATCTTTTTGGAACAAAAAAGCCAATGTGATTTTATCATTAGCGGATGTTTTAAAAACTAATCATGTGTCATTTAATTTAAACAGAAACCAACAAACTATTATTGGTGAACGTTACACAGATTCGCACAGAGTAGGATTAACTGTTAGATATAATTTTGGTTTTAAACCGAAAGAAGAAAAAAAAGAAACAATAGATATTCCCATTGATGCAAAGAATAATGACTAAGCCTTGGAAGTGTTTTTTACAAATTTAGACTCATAACAATTTACCCATTCACTCATTGTCATTTTGCTGGCTAATTCACCCATTAAATCAAAAGGGGTGTTTGCTGGTTTTTTAAATCGAATACAACTCTTACCCATATCTAATTTATCAGAACAATTTTTTTGATAAGCTTTTACAAACCAATCAAGCAGTTCTTCATTGGCATAAAGGCCCATGTGATACACTGCAATAAAGTTTTTTTGATTTGCCATAAAAATAAATGGCAAAGGAGACGATGGTTTACAATGATATCCCTTAGGATAAATTGAAAGCGGCACACAAAAATGAATCATTCCTTTTTCAAAGATTACTTCAAATTTCGAGTCTAAGCTTTTTTTTATGCAATCAAACAGTTTATTAAAAGCTTCTTTTCTTTCATCAGGAAGCTCGAGTAAGAATGCTTCTAATTGTTTTGATAATGCTTTCATTTGTTTGAATTAATCAACTAGTTGTTCAGCCACAAAATCCGAACAATATTTTTTTATTAAATCTCTTGTGTGTCTGAAGGCATTTGTTATTTCTTCTTCCGAACCTATTGCTTTTGCCGGATCAGGAAAGTTTTGATGAAATTTTTTGAAAGATCCAAGTAACAATGGACACTTCTCATTCGCATGATCGCAAACAGTGATGACAAAATCAAAGTCAATATTTTTATATTCATCTACATGATTAGAAGTATGATGACTAATATCAATGCCGTCTTCGTTCATGATTTGAATTGCCTTAGGATTTACACCATGCGTTTCTATTCCTGCACTATAAACAATTGCTTTTTCTTTAGCGAAGTGTTCTAAATAGCCATGTGCAATCTGGCTTCTACAACTATTACCAGTGCAGAGCACTAATATTTTTTTTAAACTAACAGCCATATTAAATTGATAATTGTAAATCGAATATCAAAACCAAAAAAAATATTTAATAAAATAATACCTGTTATGATAACAATTGGTTTTTTGTATTTAATTAAAAACGGCTTCATTTTTTCATTAAAAATAAAGAATTATTGATTAGGATAACCCACTTTTGGAATAAAATCATCTGCTTTTTCTTGCTTTTTGCCATTTCCGAAATTCTTCAGATTATAACTAAATGTAAGCATGTAATATTGTTGAAGTACTTTGCTTCTTGAATCTTCCAAATAACTATTGGTAACTGTTCTAACAAGACTTTGGTTTTGTTTTAATATATCAAACACAGACAATTTCAATTCTCCTGATTTATTTTTAAAGAATTTTTTTCCAATGGATGCATTCCATAAATTAAAAGTTCTATCAAATCCGCCCGAAAGACCCTTAAAAATTTGAGTACTAAAATCATTTTGAATAAAATATCCTTTTTTATTTAGAAGATTAAAAACCACTGAAACTGATTGGTTTATATAATTGTTATTATTTATTAAGGTCCCAATTGTTTTAGCCTTATTGACATTTACATTATATGAAATGTTGTAATCTACATATTCACTAACATTACTTACTAGGCCTAATCCAAGGTTCCAAAGAAATGTATTTGTTGAGGTTTTTACATGGTTAATTAATCCAGGGGTTTCTGTATAAATTAAAAAGGAGTTTAGGTTTATATTTGATTTAATTGGTTTTAATGGAAAACTATAGGTTACTGAAGATCTTAATAATCTATAACCGTTTAAATTCACAGGCTTTGTTAATTGCGACCCTTTTTTTAACACAATCCCTTCTTGTAATAAGCTGTCTTGATCAGCAATAAAAGTTTCATTAGTAATATATTCATCAGCAGTTTGAAAAAACATTCCGCCAAATAAACTTTGATTTGTTTTGGTATTGGTATGCGTAAATCTCCAACCAATATATTGTGTAAAGGATTGCTTCAAAAATTTATTTCCCGCACTAATAAACAATGGATTGGAAAGATTAACTACATCCTGCAATTGATTAATGGTTGGAAAATTTACACTGGCTCTGTAGAATGTACGAATATTGCTGTATTGATTTATTTTCTTTCTCCAAAATGCATAAGGTAAAATATTTTGAAAATGATAATTAACGCTTGCTTGCGAAGGGAAAATTCTATCGCTCTCCATTGTTGCGTATTGATAATTTACATTAATACCCATTTGTTCATCTTTATTGGGATTGAATCTATAGGTTAAACCGCCGTTTTGGGTGATAACATCATTTTTGAATTGGTTTGATAGATTTGAATCCAATGTGTTAGAAGAGCTTTCAGAAAAAGTGTAATTATTTTGATCGGCATTATTTTTTTGAATAGAAGGATTATATTCAATTTGGAATTGACCTCTGCCTTTTTTTCCTAGCGGTTCGTTATACGTGATATTAGCTCCAATTGTATATCCATTTGTAGGATTATCTAAATATTGATTTTGAAGAGAGTCTGGAAATATCGGAGCGCCTAAATCATCATAAAATTTATACATCCCAGTGATGCCCGCATTTCCATTGTTTTTGTTGAAATTAGTATTTAACCCAATTGTAAAGATTCTATTCTTTTTCTCAAATGAATGACGGTACATAATATTGTTCTTAATATTATACCCCTCCTTGTTTTTCAGCAAATTGTTTTTTGAGGTAGAAAGCGTATCCGTTGTATTTCTGAAATTAAGCAAGTAGTTACTACCAACAGATTTATTGTTTTGAAAGCTGATACTCGGAATGATAAATAGCATATCATTTGTATTCAATTTGTATTCTATTCTTGCATTGATTCTATGGTTATAGTTTTTGGTATCTGTACTTCCATCTTTAAAAATATTCAAATTGTTGCTGAGGATTTTTGTGTTGGAAGTAGCAATATTTTTGTTATTGCTTTGGTTGAAAAAATAACTTCCAGTTACATTGGTATTAGGTCCCCATTTATCGCCATAGTTAATACCTATTGCGTTAGTTACACTTATCCCATTTGCTTGATCGATGCTGTATGTTTCAACTGGCGCACCAGGTCCACGATTGCTTCCCATAAAAGAATACGGCTTGTTGCCCGTTAGTCCTAAAATATCCTGAGAGGCAAAATTTTGCTGATTAATATTATTGAAATTTCCCACTAAAGAAATTCTTCTTTCATTTTTAAAGAAACTTACATTACCACCGCCTGAATAGGTTTGATTGGTTCCAATTCCAGCATATACTCTTCCAAATTGCGCGTCTTTTATTCCTGCTTTAGTGATAATGTTGATGGCTTTTTGAGAGTTGCCATCATCGATTCCGGTCATTTGTGATTGATCACTCATTTTATCATATACTTGAATTTTTTCAACGGCAGCAGCTGGAATATTTTTGAGTGCAGCATTTACATCATTACCAAAAAACTCCTTACCGTCAACAGTTACTTTTTTAACTTGTTCTCCTTGCGCTGTTATATTACCGCTATTATCCACTGTAATACCCGGCATTTTTTTTACTAAATCTTCAGTTGTTGCATCGGGATTGGTTTTGTATTGCCTTGAATTAAACTGAGCAGTATCATCTTTTTGCGTTACGGCTGCCCCGGTGCTAATAACCGTAATGTTTTCAAGCGACTGAGAAGATCTGGAAACATAAACATTTCCCATCTCTTTATTTTGGTTGTTCACTTCAACTTTCAATACTTGATTTTTGAATCCAATGGCGCTGAATAACAATTCGTACTTTCCAGAAGGAATATTTTTAAGTAAAAAATTTCCGTTATCGTCAGAAAGGGTATTCTCTTTTAGATTTTTGTTGGTTGAACTGTTTAATTGAACCGTTGAACCTTTTATTGCGATTCCGGAGATTGAATCCTTCAATAAACCACTAATGATATAGGTTTGAGAGAAGCTCTTAAACGAAATGGCAAGTAAAATAATGAATCCTAATTTTTTTTTCATATACTGTATAACTAATTTATATTTAATAAAGCCTATTATTTAGCATTTATTTTTATTTATTGATTCTCCTGATTTGATTTTTAAGAATTATATTGCAGACCTAAAAAAAACACATGGAGTACAATAAATTAGTAGCTGTAACCGGGCTTAGCGGTTTGTTTGAATTAATTTCTTCTAAATCAGATGGAGGCATCGTTCGTTCACTAGAAGACAAAAGTAGTAAATTTGTGAGCAATCGACTACATCAATTTTCACATCTAGAGAGTATTGAGGTTTTTACCAATGATGAAAATGTTAATTTAACTGAAGTGTTTTTAGCAATGAAAACCAATGGTTCATCTTTACCTGATGCAAATAACGCAAAAGAAGTTAAATCTTATTTTGAAAAAGTATATCCTGCGATGGACTTTGAACGAGTATACAGCAGCGATATGAAGAAAATGGTAAAGTGGTTTGATATCTTGTCTAAAAACAATATCGAAATAAAATTATCTGAATCAAAAGGAGAGGAGGCTGTGAATGAAGTTCCCTCCGAAAAAAAATCAACAGCTTCTGTTAAAGCAGCAACGCCTAAAGCAGCCGCTGTGAAAAATGCTCCAGCTAAAAAAATTAATACGCCCAGAAAAATGGCATAGCATTTTACAAAAATCATTTCCGCCTTCGGCGGATTTTTTTTGCTGTTATTATACAGCTGTACCGATATAAAAAACATCACATGTTACACTCAGCCAACATACAAAAACTTTCAAGAAATTTTTTACCTAACGATTTCGTTGTAACAGACTGGAATTCACTTGAACCCTTTTTTAAAGAGCTTTTAAGTCGTGAACTAGTTTCTACAGAAGATTTAGAAAAATGGCTAAGCGATCAAAGCGAACTGGAAGCCGCAGTAAGTGAGGATGCTTGCTGGCGTCAAATAAAAATGACTTGCGATACACAAAATAAATCTTTGGAAGAATCATACAATTTCTTTTGTATGGAAATTCAACCGCATATTCAACCCTATGCAGATGCTTTGAATAAAAAATTCATTCAATCTGATTTATTAAAAGAATTGGATGCTGAGAAATACTTTACGTATGTTAGAAATATAAAGAAAAGCATTGAGTTGTTCAGAGAGGAAAATATTCCGCTGCAAGCCGAACTGGCTGTTTTACAACAACAATACGGACAAATTACAGGAGCCATGACTGTTGAAGTTAACGGCGAACAATTTACACTTCAACAAGCAGGAAAGTTTTTAGAAAGCAATGACAGAAGTTTACGTGAAGAAGTTTATTTCAAAATTCAAAAAAGAAGAGGAGAGGATAAAGAAAAATTGAATGAGCTGTTTAATAAATTATTGAACCTTAGAAATACAGAAGCAAAGAATGCTGGATTTGAAAGCTATCGCGATTATAGATTCAAGGAATTAGGACGATTTGATTATGATAAAGAAGCATGCTTTCAATTTCATGAAGCCGTTAAACTGCATGTATTACCGTTAGTAAATGAAATTTACAAAAAGAAAAAAGCTCAACTTGGTGTTGAAGTGTTGCGCCCTTGGGATTTAGAAGCACAGCCCTTAGGTACAAAGCCACTTCATCCTTTTAAAACCGGAGAAGAATTATTGCATAAGACGATTGATTGCTTTAAAAACTTAAATCCATTTTTTGCCGATTGTCTCATCAAAATGAATGAATTGAAGCATTTGGATTTAGAGAGCAGAAAAGGAAAAGCACCTGGTGGATATAATTGTCCGCTTGCTGAAAGTGGCGCTCCTTTTATATTTATGAATGCAGCCGGACAAATGCATGATGTGACTACAATGGTTCATGAAGGCGGACACGCTGTTCATTCATTTCTCGCACATCATTTAACCTTATCAGGCTTTAAAGAATATCCAATGGAAATTGCTGAAGTAGCAAGTATGTCTATGGAATTATTTAGCATGGATTCATGGGATAGTTTTTTTGATAACAAGGAAGATTTGCAAAGAGCTAAAGAACATCAATTAGAAAGAGTGATTACTATTTTTCCTTGGATTGCAATCATTGATAAATTTCAACATTGGGTATATGAAAATCCTACTCATACCAATGAAGAAAGATCAACGATGTGGCTATCTATTTTAAATGAATTTAAGGATGATACCATTGACTATAGCGGCTTAGAAATGTTTAGGGGAAATACATGGCAAAGACAGCTTCATTTATTTGAAGTGCCGTTTTATTATATAGAATATGGAATTGCGCAATTAGGAGCAATAGGGATGTGGATGCAATTTAAAAAAGATAAAAATCTAGCCATTGAAAATTATTGTAACGCATTAAGTTTAGGTGGTACAAAAACACTTCCGGCTTTGTATGAAGAGGCGGGTCTCTCTTTTGATTTCTCTCCATCGAAAATAAAAGAGTTGATGGAGTTTGTAAAATTCGAAATGGATCAAATCCATTAATATTTACAGGATACGCAGTGGCCTTTTACAATCATCGCAGCTTGAAAAGGCTTAAACCCTCTTGGTAATTTTACCTTAGGAACAATTACATTTTCCAAACAAGTAGTTTGTTCGCATTCAACACAAACAAAGTGTACGTGCTCATCATGATGATGACCAGCTTCACAATTTTCTTTACAAAGGGCGTATAATATGGTGTTGTCGGTAGTGGGAATTTGATGGATTACACCTTTCTCTACAAAAGATTGTAAAGTGCGATACACAGTGACTCTGTCAAAATTAGAAGACAACTTTTTCTCAATATCAGCATGAGCTAATGCACCTTCAGTTTGTAGAAAAATGTCCAATATCACTAATCTTCCTTGTGTTATACTAAGCTTGTTTTTTCTAAGAATTTCAATATTAGTTTGCATCAACAGTTTATTAATTAGGGGTATTGCTAAATCCATTTAAAAACCTGGAATGATCGATTTTTTCTTTCATTAATTCAGGAATATCTTTTATTAATTTTTGCACCTCCGCTTCGATGAGCGCATCATAAATACCGCGAACTCTTCCATACCTATCTACCAAAGCAAAAAATTGAGAATGAATAAATTGATCTTCTATTCTTTGAGTGCTATCGGGCTTTCCATTATCAATCATATAACCTTGTCGCGCCATTTTATATAATTCATTTTTGTCGCCGGTAACAAAAAACCAATTTTTGTTTTGATAAGAAGCAATTGTGTCTTTTTCTTCATGAATCAATTTGAAGGAACCATCTTGTTGCTCTTCAATTTTTCCGGTAAGCATTTTCTTTTCATATTTTTTAAGCAATGCAACACTGTCAATTTCTGGCATACAAGTATGGGAAAGCATCAAAAAATCAGGATCGTTTTTATATAAATCGTAGATTCTATGCATGCTGATATTCATTTTCGGACAAATGCCTTTGCAGGTTGTAAAAAAATATTCAGTAACAAAAACTTTCCCTTCAATTTTTTTATTAGTAAAGGATTGCCCATTTTGATCTATAAAATTAAAAGCTGGCATGCTTGCATTTATGACAGGAAGCTTCGCATCAGTAAAAGGCTGCTCATCAGAAATGGCCCAATAGAAAATTGTCAAAAGCACACCAAAAAAACCTAAATAAATCCACCATTTATTTTTAAGCATAATTCATAAATATATAGGCAAAGTTAAGAATCAATCATGAAGGAATTGAACTTCATTTTTAGAAACTTGCAACAACATTGCAAAACCATTATCTTTGTTCACTTATAAAATGCAGCTGTGTAATTATTCAAATCAGACAAGCATTATATAATCTGCAATCTTTACAGTATAGGGCTCATTAAAAAATATGAAACTAAAAATAAATTGGGATCGATTGGGCATTACAACCTCAGTAGTATGTGCTATTCATTGCGGGTTATTGCCAATTATATTGCCTGTTTTGCCATTATTTGGAGTAAATATTGTTCACAATGCCCTATTTGAATGGGCTATGATTGCACTTGCTTTTGGTGTAGGTTGTTATTCATTATATCATGGTTTTATAAGACACCATCATAGGTATACACCCTTCACTATATTTTTAATTGGATTTGCTTTTTTAGTGCTGAAACAATTTTTTCATTCTCAGGAATATATTTTCTTATCTATAGCAGTTCCGTTAATAATTTCAGCTCACTTTATTAATATACGACTCTGCAAGAAAAACAAATGTAGTTCTGCGCATCACATGCACTAGCATTCAGAGATTAATTTAAATGACTAAAGTCTTCAGCTGTAAGAGGGTTGTGTACTTCTTCTTCTCTGTTTTCGTTGAATTCTACAATGAAATTATTTCGACCTTCGCCAATCATGATTTCAAGATATTTTTGTTGTACTAATTCTAGCATATTGAGGAAGAAAAAGATGGCATGTATTTTATTTTCACACTCTTCAAAAATTCTTTCGAAGGATAATGTTTTTTCTTTGGTTGCCATATCCATTAAAGATTCTCTGCAACCTTCCATTGTGTAATTGTATTGAACAACGGTATGTACGGGCTGATTGTTTCTTTGTTGGAGTCGAAGGATAACTTTTTCAAATGCCTTCATCAGTTTAAACATAGTCACAGCCTGGATTTCGGTGCCTTCGCCAGCCTCTTCGCCAATTTGAGAAAGTTCACGTTGTAAATTTCCTCGCTTAATCATAAGCATTCTTTCGGCTTCCATTTCAGCTAATTTAGCGGAGGCTTCTTTGAATTTTTTATATTCAAGAATCTTGTCCACTAATTCCATTCTTGGATCAATTTCATTTCCATTCGCATCCAACTCTTTTCTGGGAAGCAATAATTTTGCCTTAATACGCATCAAAGTGCTGATGAATAAAATGAACTCACTACTTAATTCTATATTTAATTTCCCAGACTCATGAATATGATCTAAAAAATCATTGGTGATTTTAGTAATGGGAATATTATAGATGTCTAATTCATCTCTTTCTATAAAAAAAAGCAATAAATCAAAAGGGCCTTCAAATTCGGCTAATTTGATTTGATAGGATTGATTATTGTTCAACAGTTGATTTTTAATAATTACAAATGGAAGTCAAAGATATTGACTTCGCCGTTGCTATAAATAAAATTTATCCACGTTTATTTGACTTTTGCAGCAGTGCCAAATTTATAAGCAAAACCGATGCCCATTAATTGTAGCCACTGAGGTGCGGGGCCTTTGGTGGGATCAACATTGTGTGTATCGTTGTCGTAAATCATATCCACATTGAAGCTAAAATTGATGTATTTAGTAATCTTTGCTGTAATGACATTTGTCCAATATACATCAACATTTTGAGGATTTTGTTTGTAATTGGAGAACAAATCAAGCTTGGTTTTGTAAGTAAAATTCTTGCTAATTTTTGAGATGTAATTAGCAGACAAGAAAGCTCCTAATTCTGATTTCACTTTTTTCCCTGGTTCTAACCCATATAGGCCACCTAAGGTGGTATCAGAAACTAAAACCCATCTTCCAGAAAGCGGCGAAATAAATAGAGATAAGGTACTAATAGGTTTATAATCTATACCTTGAGACAACAAAACATAGGCCGGAGCAAATGTTTTTGAAGTTAATCTTCGGGTGTCATTTCCTGTAGCATCTTTTTCATAACTATAACCATTTGCAAATTGAGAACGGAAGTTTAATAATGTAGATAAATTCAAGTGTTTGTTCAAAGCATACCCATATTTGGATGTCAAATCAATTCTATCGCTGGATTTTCTCATGCCCAAGCTGGTTGTTTGAACAATACCATAGGCCAGATCTAATATATTATCCCAGGAGTTTTTTTCTTTTTTATAAAACGAATAAAGATTCAAATAGGAATTAAGTGAAAAAGAAAATTTATCTCCACCGGCCGACCAATTACTAAGCGATCCTTGATTAATATTCAAATTAAAATTTCCACCTTTTTCCCATGTTAATTGAAGGGTATCCTTCGGATCTTTTTTTATGGTGTTTTCAGATTCTTTTTTCAGATACACTACGGTAGCATCTTGAGAAAAACCAACATTGATAATTAGGATTGTAACAAACAGCAATAGATTTTTTTTCATTTTTATTTTTTTAAAGAGTCTCTGATTTCAGTAAGTAATTTTTCACTAGTAGTCGGCTCCTCATTTTTTGATTCTTCTTTTTTCTTGAGCATATTCATGGCTTTTAATATAGAAAACAACACCAATGCATTCAACAAAAATTTGATAACAGCCGATAGGAAATTGCCATATTTTACAGCACCCCAACTCAATTTAGAAATCTCATGAACATTGGCAGCATTTAATGCTGGTGTTAATAATAATGGTGTAATAATATCATCAACTAGTGAGGAAACTATAGATCCAAAAGCTGCCCCAATAATAACCGCAACAGCCAATTCTAGAACATTCCCTCTAAAAATAAATGTTTTGAAATCTTTTATATATGACATAGTAAAATGGTTTGTTTCATTAAATATACAAACTATGACGTAGAGAAATTAAAATTATTATTCTTTAAAAACCTCACCTTTGTTCTATGTGAAAAGTAAAAAGTAAAAAGTAAAAAGTGAAAAGTGAAAAGTGAAAAGTGAAAAGTGAAAAGTGAAAAACATTTAATATAAGCAAATGAACAATAAAATAACAAGCTGGGCCCTTTTTGTGTTGCTTTCCTTTATATGGGGAAGTAGTTTTATTTTAATGAAAGAGGGCTTGCTTCATTTAACAGCATTTCAAGTGGCTTCACTTAGGATTGTATCTTCCGGATTTGTATTAATACCCATAGCAGTAAAGGCTTTTCAAAAAATACCCTATAAAAAATGGTCTATTGTTTTTTTATCTGGCTCATTAGGAAGTTTATTGCCAGCATATTTATTTTGTATGGCTGAACAAGGCATTGACAGCTCATTGGCTGGAACACTTAATTCATTAACACCAATCTTTACTATAATTACAGGCGTCTTGTTTTTTAAAACTATTCCTTCTACACAAAAAATTATAGGCATTTTACTTGCTTTTTCAGGTTGTATTGTAATGTACTTTTCACAATCTAAACTGCAAGTGGATCAAAATGTATGGTTTGTATTTTATGTTATTTTAGCCACTTTCTTTTATGGCTTGAATGTAAATCTTGTTCATCATCATCTAAAAGAATATGCTTCTTTAGAGATTGTAGGTCTAGCTTTGTTTTTAAATGCTATACCTGCATTGATAGTCTTGTGTTTTTCAGGGTTTTTTTCGCTTGACTTTCACGATAATGGCGTACTTGCGTCGATTGGTTTCACTGTATTTCTAGGAATCTTAGGCACATCTATAGCTTCTATACTATTTTATAAATTAATTAAAAGTGCCGGCGCAGTTTTTTCTTCTATGGTAACCTATGGGATTCCTTTTGTAGCCATATTATGGGGCTTTATTTACAAAGAAAAAATTGGCTCCATGCAATTATTTAGCTTATTAATTATACTCTCAGGGGTATATGTGGCAAATAAAAAACGGCTTTCTTAAAATTCTCCACATTTTGAAGATAAAATTGCATAAAAAATTCGCTATGATTTTTTTACAACAGCACACAAACCCCTACCTTTGCACCTGAAATATTAAAAACATTTTCTAAATAATAGATATGGCAAACACAGGTAAAATAAAATCAGTAATTGGCGCGGTAGTAGACGTTCAATTTGACAAGGATTCAAATCTCCCTGAAATTTTAAATGCGCTTGAATTAAAGCGTGATAATGGAGATACTCTCGTATTAGAAGTACAACAACATTTAGGAGAAGACAGTGTTCGTACAATTGCAATGGATGGTACTGAAGGTTTGGTAAGAGGAACCGTTGTTACAGATACTGGAAAACCAATTACAATGCCAATAGGAGATGGTATTAAAGGTCGTTTGTTTAATGTAACTGGAGATGCAATTGATGGTTTACCACAAGTAAGTAAAGTAGGTGGACGTGCTATTCATGCTAAGCCGCCATTATTTGAAAACTTAAGTACTGCATCAGAAGTTTTGTATACTGGTATTAAAGTAATTGATTTGATTGAGCCGTATGCAAAAGGAGGAAAGATTGGTTTGTTTGGTGGGGCTGGTGTTGGTAAAACTGTATTGATTCAAGAATTGATCAACAACATTGCAAAAGCATATAGTGGGTTATCCGTTTTTGCTGGAGTGGGAGAAAGAACTCGTGAAGGAAATGATTTGATGAGAGAAATGATTGAAGCAGGCATCATGAATTATGGCGATGCGTTTAAACATAGTATGGAAGAAGGTGGATGGGATTTGAGTTCAGTAAATGTTGAGGCATTAAAAGAATCAAAAGCAACATTTGTATTCGGACAAATGAATGAGCCACCAGGAGCAAGAGCAAGAGTAGCATTAAGCGGATTAACAATGGCGGAATATTTCCGTGATGGAGATGGAGAGGGTCAAGGAAAAGATATCCTTTTCTTTGTTGATAATATTTTCCGTTTTACACAAGCTGGATCTGAAGTATCGGCTTTGTTAGGCCGTATGCCAAGTGCGGTGGGATATCAACCTACACTAGCAACTGAAATGGGATTAATGCAAGAGCGTATTACATCTACAAAAAATGGTTCTATTACTTCAGTTCAGGCAGTATATGTACCTGCGGATGATTTAACAGATCCTGCACCTGCAACTACATTTGCGCATTTGGATGCAACTACGGTATTAAGTCGTAAAATTGCCGATTTAGGTATTTATCCTGCAGTAGATCCATTAGATTCTACTTCAAGAATATTGACTCCACAAATTGTAGGAGATCTACATTACAACACTGCAAACAGAGTGAAGTTAATTTTACAACGTTATAAAGAATTACAAGATATCATTGCCATTCTTGGTTTAGATGAATTGAGTGATGAAGATAAATTAGTAGTATCAAGAGCTCGTAAAGTACAACGTTTCTTGAGTCAACCTTTCTTTGTTGCTGAACAGTTTACAGGATTAAAAGGTGTTCTTGTTCCAATTGAAGATACAATTCGTGGTTTCAATGCAATTATGGATGGAGAAGTAGATGAGTATCCAGAAGCAGCATTTAATCTTGTTGGTACATTGGAAGATGCAATTGAAAAAGGTAAGAAATTGATGGCAGCAGCAAGTGCTTAGTAGGTTCAATGTTGCTGGTTTAAGGGTTTAATGTTTTGCTCAATAATCATCAGTCTAACCCCTTTAAACTACTAAACTATTAAACGATTACAATGAAACTAGAAATATTAACACCCGAAAAAAAAATATTCAGCGGTGATGTTTACGGAGTCCAATTGCCAGGAATTAGTGGATTGTTTGAAGTATTAGACAAACATGCTCCGTTGGTAAGTGCTTTAAAAACAGGCACATTGAAGATTCTTAATGACAAAAACAATACTAGTGCTTACCTAATTCAAAGTGGTTTTGTGGAAGTATTAAATAACAAAGCAACTGTTTTAGTGGAAGGGGCAACAGAACAATAATATTTATTTTGAAAGAGCATGCAGGACCCCGCGAAGCGGGGTCTTTTGTTTTGGTGAAATTCATTTCACCATTATAGTCCTTACCTCTACAGCTCCTGCTAGCGTAAACTTAATTTTATAATTCCCAGCAGGCAATCGATTTAACGTAATATGCCCATTGTTGATTCCTTCAAAAGCAGACATTTTTGACTGCGCCACTCTTTCACCCAAAGAATTATAAACCGCAGCATTTAGCTGACTCTTTTTTTCAGCATTAAACTGAATCATGATTTGTGATGTGCTATTTACAGGGTTAGGGCTAATACTATTGATAATGCCAGCTTTAGCAATTGCATTCTTATACATTTTTACTTCAGAATAACTTTCTTGTAGACTATTATCAATGGCAACAACCAAGTAATACAGATATCTAAATGGAGTTATATTTCTTTCATCAATAAATGAATAGTAATTATTATTTTGATTGTTTTCATTAGCATTTTTTTGACCAATTACTGCATAGTGAATCCCATCTTCACTTGCTTTAACAACAAAATGATTCAGATTTATATTGCCCTCAGTCTTCCAACTTAAATTGGGTTTGTTTGTTATGTCAGTTCCAATAATAAAATTTAATATTGGAATTAATAATGCGGATGTTGCAGTAAATTGGCCTACCATACCCGTAAATGTTGCCGCATCACCGTGTATGTCGCAGATATAGGAATACAACCCCGGCTTTGTTACCAGATAATCATAGGTACGACTAGATGACGCAGGGACTCCACTATAGATTGAAAAAGTTCCTGGAGGAACACCATTAATTACTGAACTTGAATTTACATTGTGAAGTCCACCCCCAAGAAATGAAAAACTCACAATATCGCCTACTACTACATTTGGAAGATTCGCTGGTGTAAATTGATTATTTGATACAGTTACTATGTGAATATTGGCTCGACTGTACTGACAAAAAAATACAATGAAGCAGAAAAGATAAATTGTTTTCATTTTTAATTTTTTATTCCTTCAAAAATAAGCTTCAGTAAAATTGTTTCTACGACATCAGTCATAAACAAATATGACATCTAATCAAGCACTCTATTCTATA
>CANGGD010000036.1 GCA_947453295.1 Chitinophagaceae bacterium
GTCAACATCAACAACTGCTGTACTTACTGCAGTTACTACACCTGCAGCACCAACAGTAACTTTAACTCAACCTACTTGCAATGTTACCACTGGTACAATAACTATAACTGCTCCTACCGGAACTGGTTTCACTTACAGCATCAACGGATCTACTTACCAATGTGGAACTTCATTTACAGGAGTTGCTGCAGGAACGTATAGCGTAACAGTTAAAAATGCTTCTGGTTGTGTGTCAACGGCTACAACTGCTGTACTTACTGCAGCTACTACACCTGCTGCACCAACAGTTACTTTAACTCAACCTACTTGCAGTGTTTCCACTGGAACAATAACTGTAACCGCTCCTACCGGAACAGGCTACACGTATAGCATCAATGGATCTACTTATCAATGTGGAACTTCATTTACAGGAGTTGCTGCTGGAACTTATAGCGTAACTGTTAAAAATATTTCTGGTTGTGTGTCAACGGCTACAACTGCTATTCTTACTGCAGTTATTACACCTGCAGCACCAACAGTAACATTAACTCAACCTACTTGCAGTGTTTCCACTGGAACAATAACTGTAACCGCTCCTACTGGAACAGGCTACACGTATAGTATTAATGGTTCTTCTTACCAATGTGGAACTTCATTTACAGGAGTTGCTGCTGGAACTTATAGCGTAACTGTTAAAAACGCTTCTGGTTGTGTGTCAACGGCTACAACTGCTGTTCTTACTGCGGCTTCTACACCTGCTGCACCAACAGTAACTTTAACTCAACCTACTTGCAGTGTTTCCACTGGAACAATTACTGTAACCGCTCCTACCGGAACAGGCTACACGTATAGCATCAACGGATCTACTTACCAATGTGGAACTTCATTTACTGGAGTAGCTGCTGGTTCGTATAGCGTAACTGTTAAAAATGTTTCTGGTTGTGTGTCAACGGCTACAACTGCTATACTTACTGCGGCTAGCAATTGTAATTTAACTGCTGGTATTTTCCATACAACAACAGCTTGTTCTAACTACTTAAACGGAACTGGCCAAAAAGCAACTTCATTGTGTTATACAGTATGCAATGGAAAAATTTCAAATGTTACTCCTGGAGAATTCTTCTATTACACTTCGATAACTGCACCTTCAACAAGTTTTACAGTTGATATAGCACAAACTAATTCAATTGCCGCTTATGGATATTTTGCAATTCAACAAACTGATCAAGCGACTTTATGGAATTCAAGTTGCACTAAGGTTGCAACAGGAACATCTATCAGTACTGGCCAAGGCAGAGTAAGTATCTCAAATGCTGTGGTTGGAGCTAAATACGTACTTTCTGTAAAATACAATTGTAAAAGTATAATCGGAGCAACTTGTTCAAATAGCTCTGCAAATTGTACTTTCAGTTTTGCAAGCAAAATTAACAACTCTGTAATATCGAATAGTCAAACTAGTATTACAATGACTACATCTTGTAGTACATCTACCGTTGCAAGAGCTTCATCTGTAATTAATGGCGATGCAGTTAGTAAAGCTTCTTCAAATACAACAAGTGTTTATCCTAACCCTACTAGCACAACATTCAAATTAAAAGCAGGTAGTTCTGTATTGGATAAAACCTATATCAATATTATGGATCTTCAAGGTCGAACAATAAATAAATTATCAACTAACAATATAAATAATATTGAATTTGGTAAAGACCTAAAAAAAGGAATGTATTTTGTTGAAATCATACAAGGTGAAAACCGCAAAACTATTAAAGTAGAAAAAGAATAACATCTGAAAAACTAAAGCATACAGACCCATCTTTATGATGGGTCTTTTTTTATGTTTTGATTTACTAAAAACTAGCCTTAATTTTACCGCATATAAATTTACTTATGTTAAATACAAAAATTACAATCAACAGTAACGGATCTATTAAAGTAGAAGGCGATTTCGAAATAGTTGATAAAGAAGGTAATAAATACAACTTAGGTGGAAGAGACACAGTGGCATTGTGTAGATGCGGGTTGTCTGCAAACATGCCTTTTTGCGATGGAGCACACAAAGGAAAGTTTGAACATCAAGCAATTGCATTCGATCTTCCTCCGAAAAAAACCATCTAATGAAAAAATCCCCTACTCTTTTTATGCTCCTCTTAGGTTGTCGACCAAAGGGCAGATATATTGAGCAACATGATATTTTTTTTACAATTGGAAATAGTTTAAAAGAAATTATTCCTGATATAAAAAAATCATGGAAAGACAGCGGTAATATCCATATTGACTCCTGGAGAACTATAACTGCTTGTGATGGATTTGAAATATCTATCATTCCATTTGATGAAAATTTACAGCAATCTAAAAAATTGTTTTTTTTAAACCTCGGCGGTTATAAAGAAAATGATCTTGAAGAATATCATTACAAGATGATTGTAGTTGCAAATAACAAAACTAGTGCCATCAAAAAAGCAAAAGAAACTGCTTTTTATAAACACACCGGTTTCAAAGGTGCCACTTCACATATTGACGATAAGTATGGTATTGATGTTGATGATTTTTACGAAATAACAGACATTCTCCCTGCTGAAATCAAATCTAAATATTCTGTCCTTATACAACCTTCGAATAAATCTAAAGAAGATAAATTAAATATTGGTTACACCAACTTGTCGAAAATAAAATAATTTTTTTTCAAAGTAAAACTAATGAAAATTCATTTTTGGTCTATAGGAAAACCGCACGAATCCTACGTTAAAGAAGGAATTGAGCTATTTACAAAAAGAATTCATCATTATTTTCCAATACAATGGAATATTATTTCAAGTCCTAAAAACGCATCGTCTCTTAATGATGCTGCGCTCAAACAAAAAGAAGGAGAACAAATTTTACAGCTTTTAAATCAAGATGATTATTTAATTTTATTAGATGAAAGAGGTAAAATTTTATCAAGCGAACAATTAGCTGCTTTTATACAGCAAAGAGCAAACGAAAGCAACAGAAATATAATCTTTTTGATTGGAGGCGCTTTTGGTGTTAGCGAATCTATTTCTCAACGTGCTAATTTTGTATGGAGCCTTTCTAGTTTAGTATTTCCTCATCAACTTGTAAGATTACTACTTTCTGAACAAGTTTATAGAGCCTGCACAATTATTAAAAATGAAAAATACCATCATCAATAATTTACATTACAGAAACGCTTCATTGGAAGACCTTGCTTTCATTGTTGATGTTTACAATTCAACTATTCCAAGCAGATTAGTTACGGCTGATTTAACTCCTGTTTCTGTTGAAGGAAAAACAAATTGGTTTTACGAACACAATCCATCCACAAGGCCATTATGGATTATAGAAGACGAATTCAACAATCCAATTGGGTGGTTAAGTTTTCAAGACTTTTATGGCCGGCCTGCTTATGACGGATGTGCAGAAATCAGTATTTATCTCGATACAAATTATAGAAACGGTGGAATTGGAAAAAGCTCATTATTATACGCAATTCAAAAATGTCCTGAACTTAAAATACATACCCTTCTTGGTTTTATTTTTGAACAAAATACCGCAAGTATTCGTTTGTTTGCCAAACTTGGGTTTACAGAATGGGGTCATCTTGAAAATATAGCCCTTCTCGATCAAAAATATTGCAGCTTAAAAATTTTTGGAAAAAAAATAAGCTCTTAACACAGTTGTTTATTATTACCTCGACTCAATCAACTACTTTTGCACCAAATTATTAGAAATGTTACTTGGATTACAGAATGTAACCTTTGAATTTGGAGCGCGAACAATTGTGGAAGATGCCACTTGGCACATTCAACCTAACGAAAGAATAGGCTTAATTGGCTATAATGGTACCGGCAAATCTACCCTATTAAAAGTATTAACTGGTCAATACACTCCTTCCAAAGGCACAGTTGAAAAAGGCAGAGAAACCACTATAGGTTTTTTACATCAAGACTTATTAGGGTTTGATACAGAAGATTCCATTTTAGAAGTTGCTTTAGGCGCTTTTGAAAGAGTTAAGCAATTGGAAAAGGAATTAGAAGTCATGGGCGAAGAATTGGCAAAAACCGGTGATGAGAAATTAGCAAATGACTATGCAGAATTATTGCACGAAATGGATGTTTTGGATGGATATAGTATTCACCATCGAACAGAAGAAATATTACAAGGATTAGGGTTTACAAATGCAGAACTTCATAAGCCTTATAAAAATTTTAGTGGTGGCTGGCGCATGAGAGTATTATTGGCAAAAATGATTTTACAACATCCTGATGTATTGCTAATGGATGAACCTACGAACCATTTGGACATGCCAAGTATAGAATGGCTTGAAAAATATCTGCAACATTACCAAGGTTCAGTTGTGATTGTTTCGCATGATCGATTTTTTCTAGATAGAATGACTAATAAGATTGTTGAATTATATCAACAACAACTTCATTTTTATACAGGAAATTATTCCTACTATGAAAAAGAAAAAGAAATTAGAATTGACATGCAGAAAAAAGCATTTGAAAATCAGCAAGACTATATAAGACAGCAAGAACGATTTGTTGAGAGGTTTAAAGCCAAAGCGAGCAAAGCAGCTCAAGCACAAAGCATTGTGAAAAGACTTGACAAATTGGATCGCATTGAAGATGTTGAAATTGAGAGACCTAATATGCGAATTAATTTTGCTCTTGAAAGACAACCAGGAAAAATCATTTGCACTTTAAAAAATATAACTAAAAGATTTAAGGACGTACACATAGTTGAAAACACAGGCGCAGAAATAGATCGTGGAGATAAAATTGCGCTTATTGGAGCAAATGGAAAAGGAAAATCTACCTTGTTAAGAATCATTGCCGGCGCAGAGACTTTTGATGGAGAACGCGAATGGGGACATAATGTAATGGAATCTTTTTATGCGCAGCATCAACTAGAAGCATTGAATATGAACAATGATATTCTAGAAGAATTAAAAGATGCAAGAAGCGGAAAAAATGATTTGGAATTACGCAGTTTGTTAGGAGCGTTTTTATTTAGTGGAGATACAGTTGAAAAGAAAATTAAAGTTTTAAGTGGTGGCGAAAAAGCAAGAGTAGCTTTAGCTAAAACAATCGCCAGTAAAGCGAACTTCCTAATGCTAGATGAGCCTACAAACCATTTGGATATTCATTCTGTAGACTTACTTGTTGAAGCATTAAATAAATACGAGGGAAGCTTAATCCTTGTGAGTCATGATAGATATTTCATTAGTAGAATCGCAAATAAAATATGGGAAATAGACAACCAGGAAATTAAGGAATTCAAAGGCACATATGCAGAATGGGAAGATTGGAAAGAAAGAAAATTAAAAACGGAAGCAGCTGCAAAAAAAAATGAGCCTACACAACAAAAAGTTGAAAAACAAGAAATAAAAAAAGAGGTCGCAGTTCAACCAAATGTCTCCAATGATGCAAAAAAAGAATTGCAAAAATTAAAGAATCAATTTAAACAAATTGAAGAAAAAATCGCATCCTTACAAATCGATAAAACAAATCTGGAAACCAAGTTAGGAGAATCAGAAATATATGGCAACAAGGAGAAGTTTCTCCAAACTGAAACCGATTATAAAAAAACGAACGAGGAGTTAAAAATCCTTCATCAACAATACGAGGTTCTTTTTGAAAAAATATTAGAACTAGAGGGGTAAAAGAAGAAGCGAATATTTACCTTTATAACATAATTATTCCTTCTAATAAAAAAGACTATTTAAATTAAGGGATAATTTTTAAAAAATAAAATGAAAAAAATAGGAATCCTTGGCGGAGGACAATTGGGAAGAATGCTGCTTCAATCTGCAGTTAACTATCCCGTTAAAACCTATTTAATGGAAAATGACGAACAAGCTCCCGCCGCTCACCTCGCCCACTGTTTTACAAAAGGAGATATCACCGCTTATGACGATGTTTATAATTTTGGCAAACACCTTGATGCCATTACTATAGAAATTGAAAACGTAAACATTGAGGCGCTTGAAAAACTATTTGAAGAGGGTGTAAAAGTATACCCCCACCCTCATGCTTTAAGAACTATAAAAAATAAAATTTTACAAAAAGAATTTTATAAGACCAATGAAATCCCCACCAGTGAATTCATTGTTACCAACTCATTAGACGAGTTGAAAACTCATACTTCTTTTTTACCCGCTGTACACAAACTAGCAATGGGAGGGTATGATGGCAAAGGCGTACAAGTTTTAAATTACGAATCTGACTTAAATAAAGGATTTGATGCACCTTCTGTTTTAGAAAAGAAAATAAATATTCATCAGGAAATTGCAGTGATAATTGCTGTAAATGAAACAAAACAAACGGCTATCTATCCTCCTGTAGAAATGGTATTTAATAATATTTTAAATTTGTTGGATTATCAAATTTGTCCTGCTGCTATTTCAGAAAAAGTACTTTGGAAATCGGAAGCTATTGCTTTACAACTTATCAAGCAATTAAACAGTCCAGGTATTTTTGCTGTAGAGTTATTTGCTGATAAAGATGAGAATGTTTTTGTTAATGAAATAGCGCCTAGAGTTCATAATAGCGGGCATCATACTATTGAGGGTAATTACTGCAGTCAGTTTGATATGTTGTGGAGAATAATGCTGGGGTATCCTTTAGGAAATACAGATGTTATTTTACCAAGCGCATTAGTTAATATTATTGGAGAAAATAATCACAATGGAGAGGCGATGTTTGAGGGATTAGAAGAAGTGCTAAAAATGGATAATGTTTTTGTTCATTTGTATGGGAAATCAAATACTAAACCCGGAAGAAAAATGGGACACGTGACGATATTAAGTAACGAAAAACAAGAACTCATTCATAAGGCCAATCAAATTAAGCATACATTATTTGTAAAATCAAATTAACATTCAAATTATGGAACCTACAGTAGCAGTTATCATGGGAAGCGAAAGTGATTTAGACGTCATGAGAGGAGCGGCTGAAATTTTACAACAATTTGGAATCAGTTTTGAGATGACTATCGTATCTGCTCATCGCACACCAGACAGAATGAATAGTTATGCGAAGGAAGCGTATGGCAGAGGCATTAAAGTTGTAATAGCCGGTGCGGGTGGAGCGGCTCATTTACCAGGAATGGTGGCGGCTAACACAATCTTACCGGTTATAGGTGTACCAATTAAATCAAGCAATTCTATAGATGGATGGGATTCTGTTTTATCTATTCTTCAAATGCCAACAGGTGTTCCAGTTGCTACCGTTGCTTTGAATGGAGCAAAAAATGCAGCTTTACTTGCTATTCAAATTTTAGCAACCAACGATTTCGGACTCAGTCAAAAACTGAAAGACTATAAATTTACTTTAGAAAATCAAGTGATGGACATGGTGAAAAAATTAAAATAAATTTTTAAACAAAATATAAAAACATACACTTTTTAAAATAAAAACAAACATATGACTAAATCAAAACTCTTATTGCTACTCATGTTCGGCGTTTCAGTTTCAAAAGCACAGAAAGTTGCCTACACCGAATTTGATTTAAAAAATGGCTTGCATGTTGTTTTACATCAAGACCATTCGGCTCCTGTTGTAGCCGTTTCCGTTATGTACCATGTTGGTAGTAAAGACGAAATACCTAATCGTACAGGATTCGCCCATTTCTTTGAGCATTTATTATTTGAAGGATCCGACAATATTAAAAGAGGAGAATTCATGAAAATCGTGAGCAGTAATGGTGGTCAAAACAATGCTAACACTTCTCAAGACAGAACTTTTTATTACGAAGTATTCCCTTCTAACCAACTAGAAACTGGTCTTTGGTTGGAAAGCGAAAGAATGTATCATCCTGTAATAAATCAAATAGGTGTAAAAACTCAAAACGAGGTTGTAAAAGAAGAAAAAAGGCTAAGAGTTGACAATCAGCCTTATGGCAACTTCCTAACAGAAGTAATGAAAAGAGTGTTTTCAAAACATCAATACAATTGGGTTCCTATTGGAAGTATGGATCATTTAGATGCAGCTACTTTAGAAGAATTCATTGCTTTCAATAAAAAATATTATACTCCTAAAAATGCGGTATTAGTAATTGCAGGAGATATTGAAATTGAAAAAACAAAAACACTTGTTGATAATTATTTTTCTGAAATACCTTCTGGTCAAAAAATTGAAAGAACAGTAATAAAAGAAGATCCAATTACAACAGAAATAATAGATACGGCTTATGATAATAATATTCAGATACCAGCAATAATGACTGCATACAGAACTCCGGGTATGACTAACAAAGAATCATTAGCACTTGAATTAGCGTCAAACGTATTAAGCACTGGGGCAAGTAGCAGAATGTATAAAAAAATGGTTGATGATAAGAAAAATGCATTGCAAGTAGGTTGTTTTAATTATTCATTGGAAGATTATGGGGCTTATATAACTTATGCATTACCAAATAGCGGAGCTAGATTAGATACATTATTAAAGGATATGGACGATGAGATTGTAAAACTTCAAAATGAATTGATAAGTCAAAATGATTTTACTAAAATCATGAATCAATACGAAAATGATTACATCAGTAAAAATGATAAAATGCTTGGAGTGGCTGAGAATTTAGCAGATGGATATACTTTTTTCAATAAAAACACTAACCACCTTAATGAAGAATTACAAGATATCAGAAAAATAACAAGAGAAGATATTCAAAATGTTGTAAAAAAATATTTGAATAAAAATCAAAGGGTTGTGCTTTACTATCTTCCAAAAAAATAAAAATAAATTAATTCTACTTTAAAAATATTATTATGTATAAATTACCACTTCTCATTTTTTCAGTTTTATTTACTCTAAATATTACTGCGCAAAATAAATTAGACAGATCAAAACAACCTAAACCAGGACCTGCTCCTGTCATTACAATAAAAGATCCAGTAATAATAAAAATGCCGAATGGAATAACTGTGTTGGTTGTTGAAAATCATAAACTACCTAAGATCAATGCTTCCTTAAGCATCGACAGAGGACCAATTGTTGAAGGAGATAAAGCCGGTGTAAATCAATTAATGGGACAAATGCTATCAGAAGGAACTTCAAAAACTCCAAAAGATAAATTTGATGAGACAATAGATCAAATGGGTACTAATCTTTCATTATTTGCATCAGGAGGTGCTATTTCTTCATTATCAAGATATTTTGACAAATCGTTTTTAATGTTAGCAGAAGCGATAAGATATCCTTCATTTCCTGAAGCTTCTTTTGAAAAGATAAAATCTCAAACAATAACAAGCTTAAAATCAAATGAAAAAAGTGCAAGTGCTATTTCTGCAAGAGTTGTTGGCGCACTTAGCTATGGAAAAAACACAGCAATGGGCGAGTTCCAAACTGAAGAAAGCATCAAAGGAATTAAATTAGAAGATGTAAAAAAAGCTTATAAAGAAAATATAACCCCTTCAAGAGCTTATCTGACATTTGTTGGAGACATTACTCCTCAAGCAGCTCAAAGTATTGCCAATAAAGCTTTTGGAGATTGGAAAGGGACTAAACTGCCAGAACCATCAATTGCAGATGTACAAAATCCAAGTACAACAGAAATAGATTTTGTAGATATTTCTACTGCAGTTCAAGGAGAAATAAATGTGAGTAATTTAATAAACAACAAATTGAGCAATCCCGATTATCATGCTTTGGTAGTTGCCAATCAAATTCTTGGTGGTGGAGCAGAAAGCAAATTATTTATGAATCTAAGAGAAAAGCATGGCTTTACATATGGCAGTTATTCTCGTGTAGGAAATGGAAGATTCCAAACACAATTTTCTAGCACTGCTCAAGTTAGAAGCGAAAAAGCAGATAGCGCTATTGCTGAAATAATAAATGAAATCAGCAACATGCGTAATGGCAAAATAACCGAAGAAGAATTAAATAATGCTAAAGCAAAATACAATGGTTCATTTGCATTAGCCATGGAAGATCCGGAAAAAACTGCTAGCTATGCTACAAATATTTTAATAAATAATTTATCTAAAGATTACTACAGAACTTTTTTACAAAAAATAAATGCAGTAACTATTGCAGATGTACAACGCGTATCGAATAAATATTTTAATAAAGATAATGCTAGAATAGTAGTAGTTGGAAATGGAGCAAAAATCCTTCCCAATTTATCAAGACTAGGTTACCCCATAAAAAAATTCGATAAGAATGCAAACCCAGTTATTGAAAAACCAGCTGAATCAACCACAAAACAATCACCTAAAAATGATGATGCGGTTTCTGCACAATCAATTATAGAAAGTTATTTAAAATCAATTGGCGGTAAAGATGAGTTGAGAAAAATCAATTCCATAAAATCAACCTTTACGATGGAGGCTATGGGCACAAGCTTGCAAGGGACAGAAATGAAAATGAATCCCAACAAGCACTCCTTTGAAGTTAAAATGGGAGAGATGAAAGTGATGGAGTCTAAATTTGATGGCGTAAAAGGATTCCAATCTCAAATGAATCAGAAAAAAGAAATGGAAGAAGATGAAATCAAAGATGCACAAGATGACAAAGCTGTCATTCCACAACTTTATTATGTTAGTGAAGGATATCAAGTTGTATACACTGGTATAGAAAAAGTTGGTGAAGAAGATGCCTATAAAATAAAAGTAACGAAACCTAGCGGTAAAGTTTCTGTTGAATATTATAGTCAAAAATCAAATCTTCTTTTAAGAGAAGAGAAAACAGAAGAAGCAGGCGGTAATGAAATGACAATTACTATGGACTTTAGTAATTATAAGAAAGTGGGTAACATCATGTTTCCTTATACTTTAGTTCAATCTGTTTCAGGTCAGGAATTCACTATAAATGTAAATGAAATTAAGGTGAATGAAGGTGTTACAGAAGAAGATTTTAAATAATTTTATTAGTGTAAGAAAGCAAAACCCCACCATTTAAATGGTGGGGTTTCTTTATAATGTCTTGGCCTAAAAAAAATAAAATGAATTATTTTATTAACCCTGCAAAATGCTTCACAGTTCTTACTAATTGAGAAACATAACTCATCTCATTGTCATACCAACTTACAGTTTTCACCATCTGCTGATCCCCTACTTTCATTACTTTAGTTTGAGTAGCATCAAATAATGAACCATAATGAATTCCAATTACATCTGAACTTACAATCTCATCTTCATTATACCCAAAACTCTCATTGCTAGCAGCTTTCATTGCAGCATTAACAGATTCAGCAGTTACATCTTTTTGTAATATTGAATACAATTCAGTAACAGAACCAGTAATTACTGGTACTCTTTGAGCCCCACCATCTAGTTTGCCTTTTAACTCAGGTAGAACCAAACCAATTGCTTTAGCAGCGCCTGTACTGTTCGGAACGATATTTGCGGCAGCAGCTCTTGCTCTTCTCAAATCACCTTTTGGATGTGGTGCGTCTAAAGTATTTTGATCATTTGTATACGCATGAATTGTACTCATGATACCTGTTACAATTCCAAAACTATCATTGAGCACTTTTGCCATTGGAGCAAGACAATTGGTTGTACAACTAGCACAACTAATAATTGATTCTGTACCATCTAATATTGAATGATTTACATTGAATACTACAGTTTTCAAATCACCAGTAGCAGGTGCAGATATTATTACTTTTTTTGCCCCAGCTACTAAATGCGCAGCTGCTTTTTCTTTATCTGTAAAAAATCCAGTGCTTTCAATTACTACATCTACATCATGGTTACCCCATGGGATTTGAGATGGATCTTTTTGTGCATAAATTTTAACCTCATGATTATTAACAATTATAGCATCGCTACTATGCGTTACTTTTTCAGCAAATCTTCCCTGAGCACTATCGTACTTTAATAAATGTGCTAACACTTCAGGACTAGTAAGATCATTAATTGCTACTACTTCTATACCTTCCATATTAAATATTTGACGATACACTAATCGTCCTATTCTACCAAAGCCATTAATGGCAACTTTAATTGTTTTCATAATAAAAAATTATTAGTTATATAAATGAAGAGCAAATTTACGATTACTATTTTAATTCTTTAGAAATTAAAACCCAGAATTTAATACTATGTATTATTTGAAAGCTGGATGATGTTGATGTAAGGTAGCCCTCAAGTAATCTCTGTCTAAATGAGTGTAAATCTCGGTGGTTGTTATACTCTCATGCCCAAGCATTTCTTGTACAGCTCTTAAATCTGCACCCCCTTCAACTAAATGAGTGGCAAATGAATGTCTGAAAGTATGAGGAGAAACATTCTTTTTGATTTCAGCCTTCTTTACCAACTCTTTTAAAATTAAGAAAATCATAACCCTAGACAATCCTTTACCTCTTCTGTTTAAAAATAAAATATCTTCATGCCCTTTTGAAATTGATAATTTATTTCTAATAGAATTCCTATAAATATTTATATACTTTATTGCATCATTACCAATTGGCACAAGCCTTTGTTTGTCACCTTTTCCAATCACCTTTATAAATCCAACATCTAAATATAGTGAGCTTATTTGAAGTCCAATTAATTCACTGACACGAAGTCCACAACTATACATTGTTTCAAATATGGCTTTATTTCTCCCCCCTTCATCTTTGCTTAAATCTATTTGTGAAATAATTTTATCAATTTCTTCAAACGACAAAGTATCGGGCAATAGTCTCTTTAATTTAGGAGCCTCCAATAACATTGTGGGGTCTTTTAATGTAATTTGCTCTAGTAAACAATATTTATAAAAACTTCTTAAGCCGGAAATTATTCTTGATTGTGAAGTGGCGGTCATCCCTAACTCATGTATCCACTTTACAAAAGATTCTAATTCTGATAAGTCTATTTCTGAAGGATCTTGAATCTTATTTTGAATGGATAAATATGAAGTAAACTTATCAATATCATGTATATAAGCATCTACTGAATTATCTGATAATGATTTTTCAAGTTGCAGCCAAGATTTAAAGCCCCTTTTATAAGATTCCCACATTATTTTTTTAATCTGAATGTTTGAATAAAATTAAACATTATTTTCGCTATTATTATTTTAATAATTCTTCAAAATATTATGCAGCCAGTAAATTTCAGGTCTTTCAAGAAAAAATTATCCCTTCATAGAAAAAGTTTTCGTCAGTTTCTAAATAAAACAGAAAAAGATACACCTAGGGGAATAAATCAATTATCTGCTTCCATAGAAAAAGAAGTTTGGAAAGAAGTGGATTGTTTGACTTGTGCAAATTGCTGTAAAAAAATGACACCTACTTTTACCAAACAAGACTTAAATAGAATTTCATCACATTTTGGCCAAACTCCTGATGAATTTAAAAAACAATGGTTAAAAAAAGATTCTAATAAAGATTTAGTTAATAAAAATCAACCCTGCCAATTCCTAAATTTAAAGGACAACAAATGTTCTATATATGAAATCAGACCTATAGATTGTGCTACTTTTCCTCATTTATCAAAAAAAGGCTGGAAATTATACGCACATGTTCATAAACAAAATATAGATTATTGCCCTGCCACCTTTAAAATGGTAGAAAAAATGGTAGCCCATTTTAATGAAATAAAATAATCAGATACTCTATTTATATGCTTATTTTATTAATAATACTCTAAAAGCCTCAGCATAATTACACTTTCCTTCTAAAAATCACCTATTTATTGCCCTTAAAATCCATAAATCGGTAAATCTTTGACAAAAAAAAGTCACTCCGTAGAAACGGAGTGACTATAACGATTGCTTGCCATTTAAAATCTTTAATAAGTCGGTGGCAAAACCGATTTACATATTAATTATTTTTTTGTAGTATCTGCTTTTACAGTAGTAGAATCAACTGGAGCTGCAACTGTAGAATCAACTGGAGCTGCAACTGTAGAATCTACAGTAGTTGCTGCAGTAGAATCAGTTTTAGTTTCTTCTGAAGAACCTCCTTTACAAGCTACTAATGATGCTGCGATAAATGCGATTGATAAAAACTTTTTCATTTTTTTTTTTTTTTGGTTTAAAATTATAATTTGCTGTTTAATACCGCAAATATAAAAAGGTAACCCTAAATATAAAATTTTTTTTTGGGTTACCTAATCATAGAAATCGTATAAATAAAATAACGCGTGAATAGTTTAGGTCAGGACAAATACTTATTGGAAGGATTAGCCATACAAGACAAAAATGCAATTGAAAGCATTTATAAGAGCAATTTTACGATGATTCAGAACCTGATCATCAATAATAAAGGCACTCTAAATGATGCAGAAGACATTTTTCAAGAGGCCATGATTGTTTTATATCAAAAATCAATCGACAAAGAATTCCAGCTAAATTGTCAACTTAAGACCTATTTATATTCAGTCAGCAAGAGACTTTGGTTAAAAAAACTACAGTCATTACAAAGATTTGGTATACAAGCTGATGATGTAGAAGATTTTATATCTGTAGAAAGTGATTTGCAAAAACATCAACAGGAACAAAACCAATTCTCAATAATGGAAAAAGCAATGGAAAAAATTGGTGAACCTTGTAAAGGTTTGTTAGAAGCCTATTACATTCACAGAAAACAAATGCAAGAAATTGCTAATCAGTTTAATTATACAAACGCTGATAATGCTAAAACACAAAAATATAAATGCTTGGTTAGGTTGAAAAAGTTATTTTTTGCAGAATATAAAATTGATAAAAATGATAGATAATCAGATTTTAATTGAAACAATTGAGAAATTTCTTAAAGGAGAGTTGAACGAAACTGAATTGAACGAATTCAATGCGCTAAGACAAAACAATGCTGAAATTGATCAATTATTTGTTGAAAACAGCTACTTTTTGGAACAACTTGAAAAGTATTCAGACACAAAAAAACTTTCAATTACTATACAAGAAACAGTTGCAGATTTAAAAAACAAAGGTTTCATAAAAGATACTCCTATATCAACACAAGGACAGATTATTTATATGTGGAACAGATATAAAAAAACCATTGCAGTAGCTGCGTCTATAGCAATTGTGGTTTCTCTTTTGAGTTCATCAATCATTTCCATTTTTACAAATAATAAAGAAAATAATTTAAAACCTTTAGTTGAAAAGCTGATTGAGCAAGATGTTAAATACAAAAAGCTTGAAAGACAAATCACTCAAATAAAAAACAAAGACAACCATCCAGCAAAAACTAGAGTTGAAAGTAAATTCAGAGCTACTGGTTTTATGATTGATGTAAACAATAATCTGATTGTAACAAATGCGCATGTATTAATTGAAGCCACGCACAAATTAATCATAGAGAATAATAATGGTGATCAATTTGCAGCAATTGCCGTTTATCACAATACTAAAAATGATATCGCTATTTTAAAGATTATTGATTCGGATTTCGAAAAACTATCCCCTGTACCATATAGTGTAAAAAAATCTACTGCTGATTTAGGTGACGAAATATTTACACTTGGCTTTCCTAAACAAGAAATTGTATATGGTCAAGGATATATAAGTGCTCAAAACGGATACCAAATGGACTCTTCGTTTTATCAGTTAAATACTCAAGTAAACGAAGGAAATAGCGGTTCTCCAGTAA
>CANGGD010000037.1 GCA_947453295.1 Chitinophagaceae bacterium
AACAATAATTTTACATAAAAGTTTAAAATTTTTAAAAAAAATCAAAATTACTTATGGAATCGAGTATAATTTATAGTGAATTTAAAACATTTGGAAGCTTGCTTTTTTATGCTCAAGAAAATTATGACAGAAAAAAACCACAACACCAACAAGCGAAAAATTGTATTGAAAAATAGTCTTACTTTAAGAATGATTTTTATGCATTGCTAGAACATTATGGTTTTATATTTTTTGCCGCTGCCAAAGGACTTTGCCAGTAAGTTTGTTATTCTTTAAAAAATCAAAATGTAGAACACATAACGCTTAACAAATTCTGCATAAGAATTAGATCTGGTTTCAAAAAATAATTTGTTTATAAAGTCTGCGAAAAAACTATAAAAGCATAATCGTTTAAAGTTCTTTCTTTATTTAAATGTTGAAGTGATTAACCAAATTAATTAATAAGAATTATTTTTTCTTTTTTCGTAAACAATAGTTTCTCTTTTCGAAAACAACTTACAGTTGTCAAAAAATATTTTTGCATAAAAAATTGCAAAAGTCAATAATTATTTTCCTACAAATGCTTGTTAGTGTTTTGTTTTTAAAAGCACAAAACAACAATGCTGATACATTTCTTATCCAATCCAAGAATCTTTCAAATATCACCATTGTAGGGAATAATAATAGGAGTGATATTCAACAAATACCAGATGTAGTTGGGACTTCTATTTATGCAGGGAAGAAGAATTCCTTGATCGTTTTAAAAAATGTTCAAGGAAATATTGTTAATAATACGATGAGGCAGGTGCTAGCGAAAGTGCCAGGTATTCATATTTGGGAAAGCGATCCCAGTGGAATACAAATAGGTATAGCCGCCAGAGGGTTAAGTCCAAATAGAAGCTGGGAATTCAACATCAGACAAAACGGATACGATATTGCTGCAGATCCTTTTGGATACCCCGAAGCCTACTATAACCCACAAATGCAAAGTGTACAAAGAATTGAAATCATTAGAGGTCAGGGTTCACTTCAATACGGTCCTCAATTTGGAGGGTTGATAAATTACATCTTAAAAGATGGGGCATCAATTTCAAAGCCTTTCGAATTTGAAACGGAACAAACATTGGGAAGTAATGCTTTATTTAATTCATTTAATTCTATAGGCGGCAAAAAAAACAAAATTAATTATTACGCTTTTATAAATCATCGCCAAGGAAATGGGTGGCGTGAAAATAGCCAATTCTATTCTGATGCGGCATTCGCAACAATAACAATTGCGAAAAACAAAAAGCTATCTATTGTATCAGAAATAACGCATTCTCATATGCGGAGTCAGCAACCAGGGGGGCTCACAGATTCAGCTTTTATACAAAATGCAAAACAAAGTGCAAGAGGAAGAAATTGGTTTGACATAACTTGGATAAACCCAGTTGTTTCCATTCTTTATAATTTTAATGAAACCACAAGATTTAACACAAAACTCTTTGCTACAATCGGAGATCGAAATAGTGTAGGGAATACTTCTTCTATTTTAATAAAGGATTCGATTAATGCACAAACATTAAAGTATGAAAATAGGATTTTAAATGCAGACAAATATAGAAATATCGGGTTGGAAAGTAGATTTATTACTAATTATTTTATTGGCAATATCAAGAACACGTTTTCTTCAGGCATTAGATTATATGCAGGAAATACAAATAGATTATCAAAGGGGGTAGGAACAACCGGGAGTAATTTTGATATGACTTTAATTGGGCAATATCCTCAAGATATAAATTTCGAATCGAAAAATGCTGCTGTGTTTTTTGAGCAACTTTTTCAAGTAAATAATAGTCTATCAATCATTCCGGGGGCAAGATATGAATGGATTGCAGGTAAAGCTTCAGGAAGAAATTCATTCTCTGCCTCAGGTAATCCAATAATGCTTCAAAATGTTACTAAATCAAGAGGGTTCTTTTTATTGGGGATGGGAATTGAATATCGAATAAAAAACGGAACCGAATTTTATACTAATTTATCAGAAGCGTATAGGCCAATTCAATTTGCTAATTTACAAGCTCCTCCTACTACCGATATAATAGATCCGAATCTAAACGATGCAAAAGGATATAATTTCGATTTGGGATATAGAGGGAAGCTCAAAAATTATTTACAATTTGATGTTAGTGGATATTATTTAAAGTATAAAAATAGAATTGGAGCTATAACAGAACCTGGAACATCATATCGCTTGATAACAAATGTAGGCGAAAGTATAAGTAAGGGACTTGAATGCTTTATTGAAATAAATCCATTGAAATGGATTCGCGAAAACAACAATAAATTACTATTGTTATTTTGTTCTTATAGTTTTACGGATGCTAGATATGATAAAGATTTCAAGGATGTTACAATTAGAGGAAAGGATATCGAAAATGCACCTAAGAATATACTTAGAACGGGCGTTTCATTTGGTTATAAATCATTCTTAATCACAGCTCAATATAATTTTGTTGATAATGCATTTAGTGATGCAAATAATACAATAATTCCTATTGCAAATGGCCAATCAGGTCTAATTCCTTCATATAATTTAATAGATCTGTCCGCTACTTATAAAGTAACAGATAGATTAGAAATCAAAACAGGGGTTAATAACGTATTAAACAAAATGTATTTTACAAGAAGATCCAGCGGCTATCCAGGTCCGGGAGTATTGCCAGCCGATGGTAGAAATTGTTTCCTTACTTTGGCATGTAGATTATAAAATCAATGCACTTATAATTGAATGAATAAGTGCATTGGAAAGTATAAAAAAACAATTGATACTTTATCTTTATTATTCATAAAATAAAACTTGCCCAGATGTAATATCATGAGTTCCGCCAATAATTCCGATTTCACCTTTTTCTATCATGTCTTTTAAAATGCTGCTTCTTTCTACAATTGATTGAACAGTTCTTTTCACATTTATTGTTGCTACATTTTCAACAAATACAGGATTTGAAGAATTTCGATCATTAATTGTTGACGTTTCATCATCTACCGCTGGTCTTATTTTTGATAGCAAAGCTGTTAGATTGCCCATCTCAACATGATCGCAAGCGCCTTTAACTGCTCCGCATTTTGTATGGCCTAATACAACAATTATCTTAGAACCTGCGACTTTGCAAGCAAATTCCATACTGCCTAATATATCCTCATTGAGAATATTTCCAGCGACTCTTATACTAAAAATATCTCCAAGTCCCTGATCAAAAATCAATTCTGCAGAAGTCCTGCTATCAATACAGCTAAGAATAACTGCAAAAGGATGCTGACCATCTGAAGTTTCATTGGCTTGTTGTAATAAGTTGCGATTAACTTTTAAATTATTTACAAATCTTTTGTTTCCATCTTTTAATAAATCCAAAGCCATAGCTGGGGTAATAGCATTTTGCATTTCTCTAGTAAGTGTTTTCATTTTTTTTAGTTTTTAAATGGTGAGTTGTTGAATAAAATAATTTGAAATTGCTGTTGATATTTATCTTTTAAAGTCTGAATCATATAGCCTGTTTCGATTTTTACATCTTTATTTATTGCGAACCCTAAACCGCCATAAATTCTATTTCTGTCAAAGAATTCATTAGTTGGCTTTAAAAAAAATTCATTGTAAGAAGATAGATAAATAGTATTTTTCTCCATCTTTTCTTTATTCAATGGCATGTTTAGGGAGAGGAAATATCGAAAGCGAAATTGAAGCGAATTGTTAAGGAATCTTTCCTCAAATCTTAATCTGTGAACAAAAAAATACTTGTCTATAGAATGCTTAGTTAAATACTGTTGATATATTCTGTTTTCTATTGTACTTTTCTTTTTTGATGCTACTGTTTCATTTGTATAAGACTGAATATATCCATAACCCAATAAGATATTATCCTTGTTATCTAAAGTATATCCAATGCCGCTTCTAATCAATAATTGATTTATATCTCCAATGAAATTATAGTTTCGATATTGTATTTCATTATGAAAATTAAAACGCTTATTGATTTTTTGATTCCCAAAATATATAAACCAATTTCCGATTTTGTTAGTTTGTGCTTTTGCAGAAAAATAGCAAGCGGATAAAACCATTGCCACTCCAATTATTTTGGATATTTTATATAGTTTCATTGAAATTTATTTTTTCGATTTCAATGTTTTTAGATTTTGCATTTTGCTCATAATCTTTAATCAACTCCACCACATCGTAAGCAATTGACTTTGAATTTGCGCAGTCTATTATTACTTTTGAATTTTCAGGAATTTCGTTTAGTGTTTTCATAAGATTTGCTTTATTAAAAAAAGAAACTTCTTCAGCTAAAACCAAGTGATGAACAATTTGACCGTTTTCATCAGATATAATATCTTTTAGATGATGAGAATTCCTATAACTGTGACGAAGGGTGTAAAAAATACCTAGTAATATTCCAATCGTGATACCTTTTAATAAATCCGTTAAAAGTATCGCAATGATTGTTCCAATGAATGGAATAAATTGTTCCCAACCAAGCTTATACATTTGTTTAAAAAGAGATGGTTTAGCTAATTTGTATCCTACAATTAATAAAATAGCAGCAAGACAAGCTAATGGCAACATATTTAATAGTGATGCAATAAACAAGGCGCTTATTAATAAAAAAACTCCATGAAGAATGGCTGATAATTTTGATTTGCCTCCAAAATTGATGTTAGCAGAACTTCTAACAATTACTTGAGTAATAGGTAATCCGCCAATAAGTCCAGAAATCACATTACCCAATCCTTGTGCTTTTAATTCTCTGTTAGTAGGTGTAATTCTTTTAAGGGGGTCTAGTTTATCTGTAGCCTCCACACAAAGTAAAGTTTCTAATGAGGCAACAATTGCCATCACTATAGCAATTTTCCAAACTTCCGGATTGTTGATGTACGAAAAATCCGGGAAAGTGAATTGATGTAAAAAATCTGATAAACTTGCTGGAGCAGGGATAGAAACTATTTGATTGGGTTTAAGTTGGAAAGGTAAAAACCCATTATTAAAACAATTGAACATTGCAATTCCAAAAATTACAACTACAATAGGCCCTTGTATTATTTGAAAGATTTTATGTTTTTTAGATAAGTATTGCTCCCAGAAAATCAAAATCAGTAATGAAACAAAAGAAATAAACAGGGCGCCAGGTGTGATAAATTTAAGTGCATTAGCAATTTCCGAAATTGTATTTTGTCCATCTGCTTGAAGAAATGCATCATCTCCTTCAATATCAAAATCCCAACCCAATGCATGCGGAATTTGTTTTAAAATAATAAGAAGTCCTATACCACTTAGCATTCCTTTTATTACAGAATTAGGAAAAAAGTAAGCGATAAATCCAGCTTTCAAATAACCTAATATTAATTGAATTATCCCTGCTAATACAACAGCCACTAAAAAAGCATTCCAATTACCTCCAAGTGCGGCAATTGAAGAAAAAACAATAACGGCTAATCCTGCAGCAGGACCACTAACACCTAATGAAGATCCACTGGCTGCCCCCACAACAATGCCGCCAACAATTCCTGCAATGATTCCGGCAAATAAAGGAGCCCCTGAAGCCAAGGCAATTCCTAAGCATAATGGAACTGCAACAAAAAATACAACAATGCTTGCGGGCAAGTCGTTTTTGAAATCTTTAAAAATGTTCATTTCTTTCATAAAAAATAAGTTTAGAACACGAAGATAGTAAAGTTATTTAAAATAATAGTAAAGCTATCATAAATAATTGTAAAAATATTTTTTATAACTTTGGAATTCAATCATAGAAATAAAGCAGATTATGAAACCACAATTGCAAATTAGAATGAATGAGAACTTGTTTCTTAGAGATCCTGTTTCTTCGGAGCTTGGAAAGAAAATTGTCGGCAATAGTATTTTGCTCATTGACAAGAATGGCTTTGAAAACTTCACTTTCAAAAAACTTGCAGAAGAGATTGGAACAACAGAAGCAGGGGTGTACAGGTATTTTGAAAACAAACATAAACTGCTTGTTTATTTAACTGCCTGGTATTGGGGTTGGCTTGAATTTCAAATTACTTTTAAAACGAACAATATTAAAAATCCTGTCACTAAATTAAAACAGGTGATAAAAATGCTTGGCTCTGAAGTAGAGGATGACATTCAAACAGATTATATTGATGAAAGTATTTTGTATAAAATAATTATAACTGAAGGTTCAAAAGCATATTTGACAAAACAAGTAGAAGAAGACAATAAGAAACATTTTTTTAAGCCTTACAAAGATTTATGTTCAATTGTTGGGGATATTATTCTTGAATGCAATCCAAAATATAGATATCCAAAATCACTAGCTTCAACAATTATTGAAATGGCCCATTTTCAAAATTTCTTTATGATCAATTTGCCATCTCTGACTGATTTTGGAAATTCAAAAGAACCCAATAACATCATTTTGTTTTTAACTGACCTTGTTTTTGCTAACTTAAAAAAATAATAAGCTTTTGCTACTTTTAATCATCACAAGATTTTGAGTATGAGTTTTTGAATTTCCAAAAAATCAATTATTGTTTTTTAATGTACAAGAAAAATCGTTTAGATGATTTTAATTATTCAACACAATCATCGAATTCATTATAATTACCTGTAAATTTGCAATCAATAAAATTTTAAAATATGGAAAAAATGACAAATAATGAAGAAGCTAAATGTCCCTTTACAGGAGCTTCAGCAAAAAAAACAACTGCAGGTAATGGTATTAAAAATAATGATTGGTGGCCTCATCAACTAAAGCTGAATATCTTACGTCAACATTCTTCATTATCTAATCCAATGGATGAAGAATTTAATTATACAGAAGCTTTTAAATCGCTCGATTTGCAGGCAGTTAAAAAAGATATAGTTGAAGTAATGACTACTTCTCAAGATTGGTGGCCTGCTGATTATGGGCATTACGGTCCGTTTTTTATAAGAATGGCTTGGCATAGTGCAGGTACTTACAGAACATTTGATGGAAGAGGTGGTGCTGGTGCTGGAATGCAAAGATTCGCTCCTCTGAATAGCTGGCCCGATAATACCAATTTAGATAAAGCTCGATTATTGCTTTGGCCAATCAAACAAAAATATGGTCAAAAATTATCGTGGGCAGATTTAATGATTTTGGCTGGGAATTGTGCCTTAGAGTCGATGGGTTTTAAAACATTTGGTTTTGCAGGAGGAAGAGCGGATGTATGGGAACCACAAGAAGAAGTTTATTGGGGTTCAGAAAGCGAGTGGTTGGCCGATAAAAGATATTCTGGTGATCGTGATTTAGAAAATCCATTAGCTGCTGTTCAAATGGGATTAATTTACGTTAATCCGGAAGGCCCTAACGGCAACCCCGACCCGATTGCATCAGCTCGAGACATTCGTGAAACTTTCGCCCGCATGGCCATGAATGATGAAGAAACAGTTGCGCTAATTGCAGGTGGGCACACTTTTGGAAAAACACATGGTGCTGCTGATCCTAGTAAATATGTTGGAAAAGAACCTGCTGCTGCTGATATTTCAGAGCAAGGTCTTGGTTGGAAAAATACCTTAGGTTCGGGTAATGGAGTTAATACCATTACAAGTGGACTAGAGGGCGCTTGGACAACAACTCCAACAAAATGGAGCAATAACTATTTTGAAAATCTATTTGGATACGAGTGGGAATTGACAAAAAGTCCTGCAGGCGCACATCAATGGAAGCCTAAAAATGCAGGAGGGGCAGGATCAGTACCTGACGCTCATGATTCTTCAATATCTCATGCACCAACAATGCTTACAACAGATTTAGCATTAAGATTTGATCCAGCTTACGGACCAATTTCAAAACGTTTCTTTGAAAATCCAGATGCATTTGCGGATGCTTTTGCAAGAGCATGGTTTAAACTTACGCATCGTGATATGGGACCTCGCTCAAGGTATGTAGGCTCTGAAGTCCCTGCAGAAGAATTAATCTGGCAAGACCCTATTCCATCAGCTAGCCATATGCTGATGGATGAAAAAGATGTAAATGATTTAAAGAGTCAAATATTAAGCTCAGGACTTAGTATTTCAGAATTGGTTTCTACAGCTTGGGCATCAGCCTCAACGTTTCGAGGATCTGATAAAAGGGGAGGAGCAAACGGAGCTCGAATTCGATTGGCACCACAAAAATATTGGGCAGTTAATAATCCCACTCAATTATCAAAAGTATTAGACGTACTAGAAACTATACAATTGTCTTTTAATAATGCTCAACAAAATGGCAAAATGGTTTCATTAGCCGATTTAATTGTTTTGGGCGGTTGCGCAGCCATTGAAATGGCTGCCAAAAATGCTGGCCACGAAATTAAAGTGCCATTTTCACCAGGACGCACAGACGCTCTTGAATCACAAACAGATATAGAATCATTTAGTGTATTAGAGCCTATTGCAGATGGATTTCGTAATTATGCTCATGCTAGAAATACTTCTTCAGCAGAAGAGCTGTTAATTGATAAAGCTCAATTGCTAAATTTAACAGCCCCTGAAATGACAGTTTTAGTTGGAGGGATGAGAGTTCTCAACACAAACTTTGATCTTTCAAAAAATGGGGTGTTCACTAAATCACCTGAGAAACTTACAAACGATTTCTTTGTTCATTTAATTGACTTGAATACAAAATGGCAAGCAATTGATAGCAGTAGTAAATTCTTTGAGGGAAAAGATAGAAATACAGGAGAATTGAAATGGACTGCTTCAAGAGTAGATTTGATTTTTGGTTCTAACTCCGAATTGAGAGCCTTAGCAGAAGTTTATGCTTGCGAAGATGCTAAACTAAAATTTATTAAAGACTTTGTATCGGCTTGGAATAAAGTTATGAATCTCGATAGATTTGATCTGTTGTAATTAAATAAAAATAGTTCATAAGAAGGGCTTCTCATTTGAGTGGCCCTTCTTTTTTGCAATATTAAATAATAGTAGAAGTTCGATTTAATTCATAATTATAAGTATATTAGACAATAAGTTTAAAATATTTTTTTTAAATAGTTTTAATACTATTCGAAATTAAGTTTAAACTTAAAATTTAATATCTAGTCGAAAGCAAAATTTAAAATTTTCTATGAAAAAAATAACGCTCTCTTTCTTGTTTTCTTTCTTTTCCTTTTTTGCAATAGCTCAAACTAACCCTGTAATTACTTCGTGGTTAATTAATACAACTGAAATAAAAGGAAGGCATTATTTGATGGGAAATTCTACAGTTATCAATGATACGGCTTCTGCGAATGTCCAATCGGTATTCTATTCAACCATTTGGGCTTATATAAAAACAAATGGCGTTCCTTCATACATTACTGGGCCTTTTCAAAGTAATCCAACAATTACAACAGCCCAAAATGCAATTTTTAAATTTCCATTAAATCCAACAAAAAACAATGGCGTTCTTTCTCCTACAACCGGCGGCAATATTGGTATTTTTATAAATGGTGTGGCTTTGTTTGATTATAGAGATGGAGTTTCTTGGAAAACAGATTCTAATAAGTTAGCAGGCGGACCTATTGGAGGGCAAGGTGATCAAAAATGGAACAGAGATGCAGTTGTTGCTGAAAAAGGAGGATTTGATTGTTCTAAAGGGCATCCAGCAAATGGTAATTATCATCATCATCAAAACCCAAGCGCATTCAAGCTCGATCTAAATATATTATCAAATATTTGTAATGCATACAATGCTGATGGATTATATGTTATCGATAGCACCCAACATTCACCATTAATTGGGTTCGCTTATGATGGCTTTCCTATCTATGGCGCCTATGCGTTTAAAAATGTTGATGGCACCGGAGGAATTACACGAATGAAATCAAGTTACAAGCTAAGAAATATTACTACCAGAACTACATGGGCAGACGGTACTTCAGTTTTAGCCGGACCTCCAGTTAGTTTAACATATCCCTTAGGCTATTTCAAAGAAGATTATGAGTATCGTGCAACCGGCACCTCTACTCCTGATTTTTTAGATGATCACAATGGAAGATTTTGTGTCACACCTGAATATCCAAATGGCACCTATTGCTACTTTGCAACCGTAGATTCATTATGGAATTCAGCATACCCATACATCGTAGGTCCTTATTTTTATGGAGTTAAAACACAGGCGCCTAAACCTGCAACAATTACAGAAGCAGTTACTCAATACACTGGTTCTGTTCTGCCAATCAATCTGTTTGATTTTTCAGGGGTGTCAAAAAACAATAAAATAATTTTGTCTTGGTCTTTTAGTAATGAGGCTTTTGCTAAAAGGTATGATGTTGAAAGAAGTATTAATGGTATTCAATTTGAAAAAATCGGAACTGTTATTTCAAATTCCAATAATAATGGAAAGAAATATACTTTTAATGATCTACATCCTTTTCAAGGTGTGAATTATTACAGACTCAATCAATTAGATATTTCAGGCAAAACAAATCTGTCAAATACAATTGCTGTGAAAAATTATTCTTTCATGTATAACGTGGTTGTTTATCCTAATCCTGCTTCAGAATATATTGCTATTCAAGTTAATGATATACTGCGCAAAGACCTTCAAATTTTTCTTACGGATTTAAGCGGTCATATTGTTTTGAAAAAACAATTATTTCAAGGTTCTACAACATGTTTTCTGGAAACAGCAACATTGTATGATGGATTATATACATTGACAATTATAGTTGAAAACACAAAGTCTTCCTATGAAATTAAAATAAAACACTAGAGAATTTTATTGAATTTTATTTCTTGCGTTTTTTTATTGTTTTATGTGAGTTTGATTTGGGTTTGCTTTTTTTTAAGTTGTTTGATGAAATTGATTTCTTTTTTTTCTTATTTACAGTTGCCTTACTTGTTTTTTTACTACCAGGGTTTGCCTTTTTATTTTTTGATTTTGCTTCCTTCTTATTATTTTTCTTCTTTTTCGAAGTATACTTTGCTTTTGTGTTTTGGCGAATTATTTTTTCAAATCTTTGTGCAAATAATATCTTTTTTGGAATATTGATGACTGTATTTTCTAATGCAAGGGTATTGAAATTTATTATCAATCTTGGATCAAAAGGGAAATCTTTATATCTTGTTTCGAAATGTAGATGTGGGCCACTAGCTCTTCCTGTTGAGCCTCCTAATCCAATCAAACCACCACTTTTGACAAGTTCATTTGGCAAAACTAAAATTTTACTTAAATGACCATATAAGGTTTCAAGCCCATTGAAATGACGAATGATTATGCAATTCCCATAACCGCTGCTGGTGAATTGCGCATATCGAACAATCCCATCAAAAGCAGCCTTTACAGTATCGCCTGTATGCAAAGGGATGTCTAGTCCTTCGTGATTTCTTCCCCATCTTTTTCCGAATTCAGAAGTTAATTTATTGTTACACGAAAATTTAAAATCACTTTCTTTATTTACTAATCGAAAATTTAAAGTATCAGGTAATGCATCAAATTTTATGGAATCGTAAACATATAAATGATAATTATCCCAGTGCTCTCTAAATAATGGATTGGTGTTAAGTACATATTCGCTATTGATGGCATCAGCCAAAATGATTTTTCTTTCATTTTTATTTAGACTATCAGTTTCTATATTGTCCAACACTTGTGCTTTTAAAAACATTGGACTCAATAGCAGGTAAAATATGGATAATAAATACCTCATTTATAAATATATTGAAATAATAAAATAAAATATGTTTCAAATGAATAAGTCGCAAACTTAACGAATAAAAAACAAGTGCGACTCTTCGTAGATAGTAAATGAAAACTGGGAATTATTTAGATAATTAATAACCCTGCTCTAAAAAGTTGATTTACTGGCTTATTATCCCAGAAAAGCTCGAAATCTTCTAACCCAGATTGTTCGTAATTGTTCTTGATTTCTTGCAAAGTTTGAAGCTTTTCATAATTCAATAATAGAGTAGGAAGTAGGTTGAATAACCACTCGCCTTGAGCCCGATCTGTTTTTATATTTATTGTAGTTGATTTCGAAAAAAATGTTAAGGATGCAATTTCCCATACATTCCCTTTTTTTGATTTTGTAATAATCTCGATTTCAGGAATTGGGCCCAAGAATATAACTTTTTGATTGGGTTTGTTTTCTATAAGATTTGAGTTGTTGATGATGTTGATAATGTAATCAGAAGATATTGTAGTTTTAGGCATTTTGCAATCAAACCATTTATGCAATGCTTCTTCTAAACCAACTCCATGCATGAAATTCAAAAGAGATTTTTTTAACCCAAAGCTAAATTGATTGTGATCTATGCCTGACAAATCTATATGTTCCACATCATTGTCGGCAAAACTAATATCAACTTCATTTGCTTTTTTTACTTTGTATTTTTCTGGTTCTAATCCAACTGGGCTATGAGCTGTCATTGTAAATTGATGCCAAAAAGCAGATTGCAAAATTCCAGCATGAAACATTTGTCTAACCATCTCTAAACTGTCAACTGTTTCTTGTGTTGTTTGAGTCGGAAATCCATACATCAGGTATGCATGTACCATAATACCCGCTTCCGTAAAATTTTTATTTACCTGTGTTACTTGTTCTATAGTAATTCCTTTATTGATCAAAGCAAGTAATCTTTCGCTTGCAACCTCCAATCCTCCAGAAACACCAATACAACCACTTTCTTTCAATAACAAACACGCATCTCTGGTAAAGCTTTTTTCGAAACGAATGTTTGTCCACCAACTTATACTCAACTTTCGCTTTATGATTTCTATAGCAACGGATTTCATTAATGATGGAGGTGCTGCTTCATCTACAAAATGAAAACCTGTTTCTCCAGTTTTTTCAATGAGCGTTTCGATTTTATCACAAATCAAACTAGCAGTTAAAGGTTCGTATAATTTAATGTAATCAAGACTTGTATCACAGAAAGTGCATTTACCCCAATAGCATCCATGAGCCATTGTCAGCTTATTCCATCTGCCATTACTCCATAAAGAATGCATGGGATTGGCAATTTCAATAGCTTGTATATATTGATCAATAAGAAGGTTGTCATAATCCGGAGTTCCAACTTGTCCTTGTTTATAATCTGTACATTCACTGTTATTGATATACGCTAATTCGTTTTCGATTATGCAATAGGTTCTTTTTAGATCTGATATTTTTTTATCACCATTGATATAACCCAATAATTGTTCAAGTGGAGCTTCACCATCATCTAATGTGATGAAATCAAAGAACTCAAATACTCGTTTGTCTTTTAAACTTCTTAATTCTGTATTTGGGAATCCGCCCCCCATACAAATTTTTATATCTTTATAATGCTTTTTGATAAATTGAGCACATCTAAAAGCAGCAAACAAATTACCGGGAAATGGCACAGAAATAGCAACAAGTTTTGGTTTGTAATTTTCCAAATGCTGTTTTAATATATCGCATGAAATTTTATCGATATAGCTCTGATTATTTTGTAGGTTCTCATATAGTTCATCAAAATGATTAGCACTTCTTCCTAACTTCTCCGCATATCTGCTAAATCCAAAATGTTCATCTATACATTCTTTAATCAGATCTGAAATATCTTCAAGAAATAACGTGGCAATATGTTTAGCTTTATCATAAGTGCCCATCATTCCAAAGGCCCAATTTAAATCCTCCATTTGATTGAAGCGGCTAGCTTCTGGCAGATAATTTCTTTTTGCTATTTGGTGCGATAAAGTAGGTTGTTTCCCTTGTAAAAATAAAATAGTCGGGTCTATAGTATTAATATATGTCTCCGCTAACATAATCATTCTCTTTGCATTTTCAGAAAGTTGATGCCAATTTTCTTGCGCAGGTGTTGGGCAGTTGGCGAAAATACTTTTTAATCCTTTAGTAGAAAATATATTTAATATTACTTCAATCCCTAAATCACATTGAGTCGTTTGGATATTTTTGGTATTAAAAAAACCTTTTAGATAGGCCGTTGCAGGGTATGGAGTATTTAACTGAGTAAATGGAGGTGTTATAAAGAAAATATTGGTCAATGGAGCTATTATTTTTACGCATAAAAATATTTCTTTAAATCTACAACTACAAATAATGATTTAACTTCACGATAGTTATTTATTATTTATTTTCGCTTTTCATATCATTAAATCCAACTAATCATGAAGTGTAATTGGCTCTTGTTTTTATTAATAATTTTAATTTCAGTACAAGTATCTGCTCAGAAAAAGAAAGGGATGGCTTCAAATACTACAAGCAAAGTCGCTAAGCCTAATATCATTTTTATATTAGCGGATGATTTAGGTATTGGCAATGTGAGTGCTTATGGTGCGGATAATTATAAAACACCTAACATTGACAAATTGGCTAAAGAAGGAATTTTGTTCAATCATACTTTTACAGCCCCTTTATGTGGCCCTTCAAGAGCATTGATTATGACTGGAAGATATGCTTATAGAACAGGCGCTACTAATCAAGATGCAACAAATCAAATGAAACCAGAAGTTGAAATCATGATGCCCAAAATTTTAAAAACTGCTGGATATGTTACTACTTGTGTTGGTAAATGGGGGCAATTGCCTTTAGGCCCTGCTGAATTTGGGTTTGATGATTATTTGCGATTTTATGGTAGTGGCATTTATTGGTCAAATGGCGACAAGAAAATTCCTTATCGTGAAAATGGTGTTGATAAAACACTTAACAGCAATGAATACATGCCCGATTTAATGCATAATCATATCTTGAAATTTATTACAGATAATAAGAACAAACCTTTTTATGCATACTATCCTATGTCACATGTTCATGGAGATATTGTAGCTACGCCAGATTCTAAGTCAGAAACTAAGGAGCCTTTTTCTTTGTTTTCTGACAATATAGATTATATGGATAAATTAGTTGGAAAGTTAATCCATTCATTAGATAGTCTGAAATTAAGAGAAAAAACAATGATAGTTTTTATGGGAGACAATGGAACTTCAAGCCCATGGTTTACCAACTCAACAATTAATGGCAAAGCATTATCTGGGAAAAAAGGAGAAATGAAAGAATGTGGCGGACTAGTTCCAATGTTGGTCAATTGGCCAGGGGTTGTTACACCTCAGAAATCTTCAAATCAAATGATTGATGCAAGTGATTGGGTGCCAACATTGGCTGAAATTGCTGGAGCTCAATTGCCTGAAGGAGTTAAGCTTGATGGAACAAGTTTCGCTAGTAAAATTTATGGGAAAAAAGGCATTGAAAGAGATTGGATTTTTGTTGAATTAGGTAATAAATGGTATGTGAGAAATCAAGGCTGGAAATTGAATCAGGCTGATGAATTCTTTGATATGTCAAATGCTCCATTCGAGGAAAAATTAATAACTAAGGAAAATCAATCGCCTGAAGCTAAAGAAGCGTACACTAAACTTAAAGCTACTTTGGAT
>CANGGD010000038.1 GCA_947453295.1 Chitinophagaceae bacterium
CATCAGTTTTCTGATGTTAAATCTTGTTTTGAAGCCCTTAGAAAAAAATACCAGAAAGTATATACAACTCATCTTAGTTCAAATGCAGTTGATTTGTATGAACTTAATCTGACTGAAAATGTTGCATTGGTGTTTGGCAATGAACATAGTGGTGTTAGTGAAGAGTTGATTAATCTTGCTGATGGTAATTTTATTATTCCGCAAGTGGGTATCATTAAGTCGTTAAATATATCCGTTGCCTGTGCTGTTTCTGTATATGAAGCATTCCGACAAAAATCAAATGCAGGACATTACAATCAGCCACAAATAAAAGGTGATGATCTAATTTCATTAAGAAACGAATGGGGGTTTTTAGATCAGGAAGGGGAAGCTGTTAATGAATAATTTAATTTTCTGTTGTGCATATTTTAAATCAAACAATTGATTTTCCTTCTGTTGAAATGGCCGATGAGCAAGGATTACTTGCAGTTGGAGGTGATTTGTCAATAGCTAGATTGATAAATGCTTATCGTCATGGGATTTTCCCTTGGTATAATGAAGATGAGCCCATATTATGGTGGTCGCCAAATCCCAGATGTGTTTTATATCCAGAAAAATTAAAAATCAGCAAGAGTATGCAGCAGCTTTTTAGAAGTAAAAAATTTACTTTTAAAATAAACAATGCATGCAGAGAAGTGATTAGTTTTTGCAAAAATACAAACAGAAAGGATGGAGCCGGATCCTGGATAAATGAAGATATCATTGATGCGTATACGAAATTTCATCAAGCAGGATATGTTATTTCGGGGGAAGCTTATTTAAAAGGCAAATTAGTGGGAGGCTTGTATGGAGTAAGAATTGGAAATGTATTTTTTGGAGAAAGTATGTTTACCCATGAATCAAACGCCAGTAAATTTGCCTTTATTCAATTGGTACTTGCCTTAAGGATGGAAGGGCTAAAATTAATTGACTGCCAAATGGAAACGGCTCATTTAATTAGTTTAGGAGCAGAGATGATAGATAGAAAAAAGTTTGTTGAGCTGTTGAATATCCATTGTGAAGGATAACCCCAATTGAAAGCTACTTCCTGTTATAAGATTCCACAAAATTTTCAGCATCATCAGGAGTAATTATGATATTGTTTTTGCTTGTTTTTATTAAAACAAAATTTTCTCTTTGAGTAGCATACCAAGTCATGGATCCAATATTTCTATTGTAAAATTTACCAAAGTAGCCAAACAGTCCGCCTACTCCAAAAGTTCTGATTGACCATTTTAATTTTTCTGCAGGAACCAACTCTACTTTTAAAATATCTGAATGTAGGATTTTGACATCATTAAACATTCTATGAATGATGATTGCATCTTCCTCTAAAATATAATGAGAAGGCTTTAAAATAAAGCAGATAATAGAAACGATTATCAAGATCGGACTAATGAAAAATAATTCATTAATTCCTTGATTGTCGATAGAAATTAATTTCGGGAACAACAACATTAAAATGGCAATCATGACAAACAAAAAGCTAATGGCTTTAGCCATTTTATCCAATGATGCTTTGTATATCATGAATATTAAATTAAGACGCCTTTACAGTTAAAAGCTTTGTGCGTTTACTTACTATTGAATAACTACCAAATAAAAATGAAGAAAAGAATAAATCAGTAAATACACTATTTTTTAAAAATGGAATTCCTGCTACTAAGCATTTAGTCCATCCCAACAAACCTGTTCCATAAAAATTTGAATTGTCGAATAAAAAACAATTCGTATTACTCAAGAAGAAAAATAATAAAGAACTTCCTACTGAAAACAAGGCTACGTTAGTTGCATTAGACTTTTTCATACCAAAGCCCAAAACAGTTACAAATAATAAGGAAGCATAATTTCCAATTTGCCCCATACCATAAAAACCAGGCGCAATATTGAAAACTTCTAACATGATATCAGATATAAACATCGCAAATAAAGGCATTGCGAATGCAAATTTTTTGTCTTTTAGAACCACACCACTAAATAGGGATATTGCAATTATAGGATTGAAACTGTAAGGAAAAGTAATGGCTTTCATCAAAGCTGCAAAAGCTACTAAGATGGTAGCAATCAATAAATTTGATTTATTCTGAGTCATGTGTTGATTAGTTTTAGGCAAAAATAGGTAAAATAAAATAGGTATTTCATTCCTTTTTTATGCTTTTTTCCTCATAATGTGTATATGTTTTTAAAATAAATTCGAGAATGGCAAAGCATATTCAAACTGGTCATTATGGTGAAGCGCTGGCTTGCATTTACATAGAAAAGCTGGGCTTCGAAATTTTGAATTTGAACTGGAGGCATAAAAACTGGGAAATAGACATCATTGCTAAAAAACAAGAAAAGCTTCATTTTATTGAGGTGAAGACAAAATCTCATAATAAACATGGCTATCCTGAAACACAAGTTGGAGTTATTAAATTACAAAGACTAATAAATGCCGCAGAAGAATATTTGCATTTAAACCCTTATTGGGAAAGAGTTTCCTTCGATATTTTAGCCATAACATTACAACCAAAAGTTGAATATTATTTTATTGAAGACGTTTATTTGTAATAGGTTTAAGTATTTCAAACACATTATACCCATTTTTACTCCTGCTATTTCATAAAATATTGTAATAAAAAATTAATTACATAGAGTATTTCCATAGATTTGTTTTTTAGAAACCTTCAAAAGTTATATTATGCAATTCGGAGATTTTTATTATCCAACACCAGTTAATGAACCCGTTTTAAGCTATGGCCCTGGTAGCCAAGAGAAACTCGCCCTTAAAAAAGCACTTAAAGAATTAAAATCTGAGAAGATTGATGTTCCTATGTATATTGGTTCAGAAGAAATCAGAACTGACAAAAAAATAGCCATGAGGCCCCCTCACGAGCATAAGCATATTCTTGGGTATTTTAATGCAGGCGAGGCCAAGCACGTTACAAAAGCTATTAATGCCGCTTTGAAAGCCAAAGACAAATGGGCCAATATGAGTTGGGAAAATAGAGCAAATATTTTCTTGAAAGCAGCCGATTTAATTGCAGGAAAGTACCGCCCTTACTTAAATGGCGCTACAATGTTGGGTCAAAGTAAAAATGTTATTCAGGCTGAGCTAGATTCAGCTTGCGAGTTGATAGATTTTTTAAGATTCAATGTTCATTTTTTGAGTGATATATATAGACAGCAACCGCTTAGTGGGGCAGGCATGAATAACAGAATGGAATATAGAGCCCTAGAAGGTTTTGTGTTCGCTTTATCTCCATTTAATTTTACGGCTATTGGCGGAAACCTCCCAACCAGCGCTGCCATGTGTGGAAATGTTGTTGTGTGGAAATGCGCAAACACACAAGTGTATTCTGCTCAATTGTTCATGCGTATTTTAAAAGAAGCGGGTTTGCCGGATGGAGTTATTAATTTGATTTTTGTTGATGGAGCTACTGTAGGGGAAGTGGTTTTCAATCATCCCGATTTTGCTGGCATACACTTTACCGGTAGTACAGGTGTTTTTAATAGCATGTGGAATACCATCGGTGCAAACATGAATAAATATAAATCCTATCCTCGTATCGTTGGTGAAACAGGCGGAAAGGATTTTGTCATCGCTCATAAATCTGCTGATGTAGATGTTGTAGTTACCGCTTTAGCAAGAGGTGCTTTCGAATATCAAGGTCAAAAATGTTCTGCAGCTTCCAGAGCCTACATTCCTTCCAATCTGGCACCGGTTATAAAAAAGAAATTAATAGAGATGGTAAAAACCATGAAGATGGGTTCTGTAGAAGATTTTACCAATTTTATCAATGCAGTGATTGATGAAAAAAGTTTTGATAAACTGGAAGGCTATATTAAAGGTGCAAGAAAAAGAGACAGTAAATCTAAAATTTGGATTGGCGGAAAATGTGATAAATCATCAGGTTATTTTATTGAACCTACAATTATCGAAACTACCGATCCTCACTATGTAACGATGTGCGAAGAGTTGTTCGGTCCTGTACTTACCATCTATGTTTATGATGAAAATAAGTTTGAGGAAACACTTAAATTAGTTGATTCTACTTCTGCTTATGCATTAACAGGAGCAATTATTTCTCAAGATAGATTTGCTATTGAAACTGCTACACAGAAATTAAGAAATAGCGCAGGTAATTTTTACATCAACGATAAACCAACAGGGGCCGTTGTAGGCCAGCAGCCGTTTGGAGGAGCCAGAGCGAGTGGCACCAATGACAAGGCAGGCTCAATGCTAAATATGTATCGCTGGTTAAGTGCAAGAACAATTAAAGAAACATTTAATCCTCCAACCGATTACGGCTATCCGTTTATGTTGGAAAAATAAATTATTAATACCTTATGTCCATTTTATTATCAGCGGAGCAATTGGATTTAACCATAAATAGATTAGCTCATCAGCTTATTGAAAACGATTCGGATTTTGAAAATGTTGTTTTTATCGGCTTGCAACCTAGAGGCGTTTTCCTCAGTGATGCCATCATGAAAATTGCAAAATCATTGACATCTAAAGAATTGCATTATGGATTATTAGATATTACTTTTTATAGAGACGATATCAGAAATGAGCTTCATGTTCCTAAAGAAACTTCACTAAATATTTCATTGGAAGGCAAAAAAATCGTTTTGATTGATGATGTTTTATATACAGGGAGAACCATCAGAGCCGCTTTAGATGCCTTGCAAGATTTTGGCAGACCCAGAAAAGTGGAGCTTTGCGTATTAGTAAACAGAAGATTTAATAGAGAATTGCCTATACAACCTGATTATTTTGGACTTTCAATTGATTCGCCGATGGGCCAAAAAGTAAAAGTAGATTGGGATCAAAAAACAGTATTGATTTATTAGAACTCAGATTATTTATTTTAATTCTCATTTGTTAATTTTTAAAATTTGCTTTAGCTTCGCTTCTTAATGCAACTATCTACCAAACATTTACTAGGCATTAAACAACTTTCTCCTACAGATATTTCAATTATTTTATCTACTGCTCAACAATTCAAAGAGGTTCTACAACGCCCAATTAAAAAAGTACCTTCTTTAAGAGATGTTACCATTGTAAATCTTTTCTACGAAAATTCTACTAGAACAAGAATTTCATTTGAATTAGCAGAGAAACGATTGAGTGCCGATACCATTAATTTTTCGGCATCAGGTTCTTCTGTTTCAAAGGGAGAAACACTTTTGGATACGGTGAATAACATCTTGAGTATGAAGGTGGATATGGTAGTGATGAGACATAGTGCCAGCGGCGCGCCTCATTTTTTAGCTCAACATTTACCCAACACAGCCATCGTAAATGCAGGTGATGGAATCAATGAACATCCAACTCAAGCCTTACTCGACGCATTTTCGATAATTGAAAAGATTGGTGATTTGCAAGGAAAAAAAATTCTTTTGATTGGGGATATCATGCATTCAAGAGTAGCATTGAGTAATATTTATTTATTGAAAAAGATGGGCGCAGAAGTGATGCTCTCTGGTCCACCAACTTTAATTCCAAAATATATTAAAGAGGCTTTCGATGTTCAAGTGGAATACAATTTGAAAAAAGCTTTGCAATGGTGTGATGTAGCCAATGTACTTCGAATTCAACTTGAAAGACAAAATCAAGTTTTGTTTTCTTCACTTCGCGAGTATAATTTATCTTATGGTGTAAGTTCTAAATTATTGTCTGAAATCAATAAAGAGATTGTGATTATGCATCCAGGTCCCATTAACAGGGGAGTGGAGATTGATAGTGATGTGGCAGATAGCTCGCAGTCTGTAATTTTAAAGCAGGTAGAAAATGGAGTAGCCGTTAGAATGGCAGTATTATATTTACTTTCAGGAAAAAAAGAATTAGGCAACTAATTAAATCGATTGTATGCAACGTATTTGTTTATTCCCAGGCACTTTTGATCCATTAACACTTGGTCACAAAGATATTATTGACAGAGCCCTTCCTTTATTTGACAAATTATATATTGGCATTGGCATTAATGCTAACAAGCAACCAATGTTTTCTGAACAACAAAGATTGGATTGGATAAATGCCATCTACTTGAATAATCCGAAAGTTGAAGGAATTATTTACGAGGGACTAACAGTTGATTGTTGTAAATCTGTTGGGGCAAATTTTATTTTAAGAGGCATCCGATATGTAAATGATTTTGAGTACGAGAAAGCAATTGCAGATATGAATAGAAGCATTGCCTATCAAATTGAAACAGTCTTTCTTACTTGTCTTCCACAATTCACTTCAGTGGCTTCAACCTTGGTAAGAGATGTAATTAAATACGGAGGAGATGTTACACAGTTTTTACCAGAAATTGTGAATGATTCTATCAAAAAATAATTTCTATTTTTTGATCAAAAACTTTTCAATCAAATTTCTAATAGTACCAAAAGTGTTGCTCATGGGTATACTCAAATCGTTTTTATTAAACCACATTATTTTTGTTATGTCCTCTTCCAACTGAGGAGTTAAATGCTGTTGTTCTTTACATCTGAAATAATACCAATGACTAATCTTTAAAATATCGCGTCCGTTTAAATGATAAACATGGAAGGTGTTCATTAATTTATGTTGAAGTGAAAGATCCGTAGCGCCTGTTTCTTCTTCAATTTCTCTTTGGGCGCAAACTTCAATTGTTTCAGCTACTTCTAATTTGCCTTTTGGTAAATCCCATTTGCCTCGTCTGAATATGAAAAGTAATTCTTCGTTATTATTTTCTACAATTCCACCTGCGGCTTCAATGATTTCAAATAAATTAAAAATTGATTGGATGGCGGTTTCTTTATTTTCACATTGAAGTAATATGCATTCAGCCTTTGATTTTCTGATCCAATTATACAAATTATCTATACTTGAAATCTCAGTTTCAGTTAATGAAATTGTTGCTTCTGGCAAATGCATTGATTTTATAGAAGAATCTGAATTGTCTATAATATAGAAGGGGATTTCATCAAAATAAATGACCATGGCTATTAAATTTTGCTTGTTGGTAAAATTATTGCATTCAAATTATAATTAGTGTATTATCGATTTATATTTGCAACATGACAAATCAAAAATTGATCGCCGCAAAATTACTGCAAGTTGAAGCCGTTAAATTAAATCCACATCAGCCCTACACTTGGGCAAGTGGTTGGAAAAGTCCAATTTATTGTGACAACAGAAAAGTACTTTCGTTTCCCTATCATCGTGATTTTATAAAAAGTGAATTGTGTAGTGTGATTTTTGAAAAATTCCCCGAAGCTACTGCATTAGCAGGTGTTGCCACTGCCGGAATTGCCTGGGGCGCTTTGGCTGCAGATCAATTGAAACTTCCTTTTTTATATGTTCGACCAAAACCTAAAGAACACGGTTTGGGTAATCAAATAGAAGGCAACATTCAACAAGGACAAAAAGTTTTAGTTATTGAAGATTTGATCTCTACAGGAAAAAGTAGTTTGCAAGTTTGCGATGTATTAAAAGAAGCGGGAGCTGAAGTAATTGGAATGGTGTCGATTTTTACGTATGGATTTCCTTTAGCGGATGAAGCCTTTACTAAAGCAAATATTAAACTGCTTTCCCTAACAAATTATAATGCATTAATAGAAGTTGCCCACGAACAAAAATTAATCAATGCCGAGGATGATGAAATGTTATTGAGCTGGAGAGACAATCCATCAGAATGGACAGGTGCTAAAAAATAGATAAGGATTGTTTGGTAACAAAATAAACAGGAAAGTTGGTATGTAAAGATCCTTTCCCCAAATTAATACTACCTGTTGCCTTTATATCAACTTCCTTTTTTAATAAAGCGTTCAGCGAATTTTTGAGGATTGTTTTATTATCTAATTGTATTTTTAAGGGGATAGTGAAATTTCCTTTTTTAGGAATTTTAATTTCAAATTCTTGCGTGGAGTGCGCTAATAAATTATCGTTTATATAAAAATTAAAATCTGATTTGTGTACATCCAAACTGAAATTATTGGGGTTGTAATAATTCACATCGATTGTTAAGTTAGAACTATTGAAATTCAACTTTTCAATTTTTACATTTTCAAAACCTATGTAGGTAGGTGCCTTTATGGTATTGCAAGAAAATAAAAAAAGCAAAAAACAAATTGGCAGGATATTTAAAATCTTATTCATCGATCTTACAAGAAATTTTTATTGTTTTCTTTGACGCATGCTTTCATATAAAATAATTCCTGTAGCAACAGAAACGTTTAATGATTCAAAATCGCCAACCATCGGTATGCTGAAACTTTCATCACAAATCTTCATCAACGCAGGGTAGACTCCTTTTTCTTCTCCACCCATAATAATTGCACAAGGTTCTGTAAAATCAATGCTTTGTGTTGTTTTTGTCGCTTGCATTTCTGAAGCGTACACTTTTATGCCATTTAAATGAAGATCATCAACCGCTTTCATTAAACTGTTCACTCTGCATACAGCAATTTTTTCTAAGGCACCTGCCGAAGTTAATATCGCATCTTCATTGAGCGAACCAACTCCTTTGTCGGGGATGATAATAGCATGAACACCAAAACAAAAAGCACTTCTGGCAATCGCGCCAATATTTCTAATGTCAGTTACGCCATCCAAAATAATGAATAAAGGCGTTTCGCCATTTTCTACTACAAATGAAATGATTTGCTGTAAATCCTGATATTGAATTTTTGAAATCTGACCAATGCAACCTTCATGATTGCTTACATTAAAACTATTTAGCTTTTCAACAGGAACTTTGTTGATGGGAACGAGATATTGATTTGCGAGATTTTTAATTTCATCTATCACAGTACCATGAACAGTGGACTGCATATAAATTCTGTCTAATTGTTTACCTTCTTGCAGTGCTTTAATTATTGCTTCTCTGCCTACAATTAGGGTGTTTTTTTTAGGTCGCTGATGCTGATGTCTGAAGTTTTTCACCTTTCAAAAATACGCTTTAATTATTTAGTTGAAAAATTAATGACAAATTTCAATAATTACAATTCAATAAATTACTTTTATGAAATGTTGAATCTACCCATAAAATTAATTGAGTGCCCACGCGATGCCATGCAGGGTTGGGGTCACATGATTTCAACTGATCAAAAAGTTAAGTATATACAATCCTTACTTGATGTAGGTTTTGATACCATAGATTTTGGAAGTTTTGTATCACCCAAAGCCATTCCTCAAATGGCAGATACGCATGAGGTAATTCAACAGTTAGATCTATCCAAAACAAGGTCTAAATTATTAGCTATTGTAGCCAATAAAAGAGGTGTTGATGCAGCCATTGAGTATGATCAAATCAACTACCTGGGGTTTCCGTTTTCTGTTTCTGAAACTTTTCAAATTCGAAATACAAATAGTACAATCGAACAGGCTTTTAAAGAAGTTGAACAAATTCAAACGATTTGTTTAAATAATAAAAAAGAATTGGTGGTTTATATTTCGATGGGATTTGGTAATCCTTATGGTGATGAGTATAATGAAGAAATTGTTTTTAACTGGGTAAATAAAATAAAACAAATTGGGGTGAAAATTATTTCTTTGGCAGATACTGTGGGTGTTGCTACTCCGGATCAGATTTTTAGAGTTGTACAATATTTAGTTACACAATTGCCCGATATAGAAATAGGTGCTCATCTTCATTCCACACAAATAAATTGGCAAGAAAAGCTAGACGCCGCTTTATCTGCAGGTTGCAAAAGAATAGACGGCGCTATCAAAGGCATTGGTGGTTGTCCGATGGCAGGGAATGAACTTGTGGGAAATATGAATACAGAATTCATTTTAAATCATATTGATGCTTCAACGTTATCACAACCCATAAATCAAAAAGCTTTTCAGGCTAGTGTAGAATTAGCGAATCAAATTTTTATCTAAACATGGAATTCAGGTTAGCATTTAATCCAAAAGAGTTTGACATAAAAATAGAACATCAGCATCAGTTGTTTCTGATTGGCTCTTGCTTTACCGAGCAAATTGGAAAAAAATTATCCGATCATAAATTTAGTATCATTGATAATCCGCATGGTATTTTATTTAATCCCATAAGTATTGTTCAGTCTTTAAAATTCTATATACATCAGAAACAGTATCAACAAAATGATTTGTTTTTACATAATGAATTATGGGGAAGTTGGGATCATCATACAAAATTTTCAAGCATTGATCCTACACTTTCATTAAATAAAATTAACGCCTCTCAACAAAAGGCATCAACTTTTCTTGCATCTGCCAATTGGTTAATAATAACCTTAGGTTCTGCATTTGTTTACGAATTAGAAGAGGGGAGAGTTGTAGCGAATTGCCATAAAGTACCAACCGATAAGTTTTCAAAAAGATTGTTAGCCACCAATGAAATTGTTGATGCATTTAATGAGTTGATGCATGAATTGAAAAATTACAATCCTTCAATAAAAATAATATTTACAATTAGTCCGGTTCGCCATTTACGCGATGGGTTCATTGAAAACAACAGAAGCAAATCTGCTTTAATTCAAGCGGTGCATGAATTGGGTAATATGCATAATAATGCTTTTTATTTTCCGGCGTATGAATTGGTAATAGACGATTTAAGAGATTATCGTTTTTTTGCGGAAGATATGGTACACCCAAATTATTCAGCCACCAATTATGTTTGGGAGAAGTTTAATGATGTTTGTTTGAGTACTGAATCTAAATTATTAATGAAAGAAATTCATCAAATTAATCTTGCCAAAAATCATAAGCCATTTAATCCTTCTTCCCAGCAGCATAAAGCATTTTTACAACAGAATCTCAATAAATTAAAGACATTACAATCGCAATACGAGTATTTGAATTTGGACGAGGATATTGTTTTTTTTGAAAATTCAATAAAAATGTCTGAAATTGAACATAGATAATTTTACAATTACAACCATCAACAAAAATTTAGTTATGAAAAAAATATTGATTTTCGCATTCATGCTTTTTACAGTAGCATTTGTTTCTGCACAAAGAATAAATAAAATTTCTGTTTCAAATAAAGGGAGTAACACAACTGTTGGTATGTTGCTTTCAGAAAATGTAATGATCAATATAAATCAGGATGGAAGTATTGTAGAGTGGGGTGTAGATAAATATGCAGACAGAGGCGCAACCAATTATGCGTACAGAAGACTTACTCCTTATGAAGGAAGGGTAGAGTATTATACAGATAAAGACAATGAGGCTTTTCGCGGAAAAATAAAATCTATTGGAAGCACAATTATTAGCTATTTTGCTTCATTTGAAGAGGCATCAATGGTAGGAAGAATAAAATCGATTGGCGCTCAAAAGTTTAGTTATTATACAAAATACGATGATGCGACTTCGGCAGGGAAATTAAAATCTATTGGGTCTTCAAATTTTGTGTATTACAGTTCATTTGAAAATGATGCTATAAAAGGAAAAATAAAAAATGCGGCTAATGTTGCTTTTACCTATTTCAGTTCGATGGATGACAAGTCTATTGTAGGTAACGTTAAAAGTGTAAATGGCACTGCATTTGAATATTATACCACACAAGATCCATACCACTCAAAAGGGTCTTTAAAATCGGGCAATCAGTTGCAAGTAATTGGAGGCATTACATATTTTATTGCTAATTAAGAGCAGTAAAATATTAAAACCCTTTTCAACTCCTTATAAATCCTTCTGTTCTTTAGCTGAAGGATTTTTTTATTAATGTATTCTGTCGCCTCTTACTTCGGCGCTATTCATTAATTCTTTTTCATACTCAAGCCACTCAGTCCATCTTTTTCGTACTATTTTTTTATCTACGTAATGTTCTGCTAGCGTAATGAATAATGTGTAATGCCCCGCTTCACTCTCCATGAATTTTCTGTAAAATTTACGCATGTAATCATCATCCATTCCTTCACTTAATCTTTTAAAACGTTCGCAACTTCTTGCTTCTATTAATGCCATAATCAACATCTGATCCAAAAAACGCTCTTCATGACTGCCTCCCTTCTTTTGAAAATCTATAAGTTTATTTACATACACATCTTTACGTTGTCGCCCCAACTCAAGACCTCTCTTGTTCAGCTCTGACAATACCAATCTGAAATGTCCCCATTCTTCTGTTACAAGGGGTGCTAACTCTTCCACTAATAAAGCTTTTTCCGGATTTTTTTGAATCAATGAAATGCACGTCGTTGCTGCTTTTTGTTCGCAATAAGCATGGTCCGTTAAGATTTCTCCTATTTGCATTTCTGCCAAATTCACCCATCTGGGATCAGTAGGCAATTGCAGTCCTAAAATATTTCTGGTGTGTTCACTTAACTCTTTTTCCATTTTTATCAACTAATTTTGAAATAAATACTAATCATTTTTTTTTTTGATTATTTTTTCAGGCATCCAAAATTAAACAATGACTTTCTAATTTCACATCCTTCATCCTATGAATTATAAATTGTTTTTTTCTAAAATCTTATTTGCTTTTTTACTGCTTTCAATTCACATCCATTCTTTTTCTCAAACCATTTCTGGTAAAATTACCAACGAAAAAGGAGAGCCCCTTCCTTTTTCTTCGGTTATCGTTAAAGGAACAACAATAGGAACCACCGCCAATCAATCTGCACAATATGAGTTTATGCTCAAACCTGGGAAGTATACATTGGTTTGTCAACATATTGGCTATGCGTCATCAGAGCAAATAATTAACATAAATAATAACACAGTATTAAATTTTGTTTTACAAGAACAAAAAATGCTGATGAATGAAATAGTTATCAAATCGGGCGAAAATCCTGCGAATGAAATCATTCGTCAAGCGATAAAAAAAAGAAGTTTTTTCAATAGTCAGGTGAATGCGTATCAATGTAATTTATACACAAAGGATTTGATAAAATTGAGGAATTTACCCAACAAAATATTTGGACAAAAACTAAAAGATGAAGACAAAAAATCAATGCGACTTGATTCTACCAACAAAGGAATTATTTATTTGTCTGAAGCCCTTTCAAAAATTTCCTATCGCAATCCAGACAAACTTAAACTGGAAGTACTAAGCAGCAGAGTGAGTGGTAGCAATAGTTTTGGATTTACTTTTCCTGCCTTTATCAATTTTTATACAAATAATGTAGATGTATTTAATGGTGGATTTAATTCAAGAGGGTTTGTTTCGCCTATTGCAGATGGGGCTTTCAGGTTTTACAAATATAAAATGTTGGGAAGCTTTGTAGAAAATGGTAAAACAATCAACACCATAAAAGTAATACCCAAGCGATTGAACGAGCCCTTGTTTAGCGGAATTATAAACATTGTAGATGAAGATTGGCATTTACAAAGTGTGGATTTAATGCTAACGAAGCAAAATCAATTAGACTTATTAGATACCTTGAAAATAACACAGTTGTTTGTTCCGGTTACAAATGAAATATGGAAAACAAAGGATCAGCTTTTATTTTTTAATTTCAAAATTTTTGGGATAGATGTGGTAGCGAATTTCTTAAGTGTGTATTCCGATTATAAAATCAATCCTGTTTTTGCAAAAGGATTTTTTGATAAGGTGGTAATCAAGTATGATACTGCGGTAGATAAAAAATCAAAAAATTATTGGGACACCATCCGTCCGGTTCCGCTAGAGAAAGAAGAAATACTCGATTATCATATAAAAGACAGCATCAATCAAGCGGAAATAGAGGCCAGTAAAAGTCAATCCTACATAGATACTTTAAAAAAGCAACAGGGAAAATTAAATCCTCTAAAAATAATATTTCCAGGAATTAATAGAACTATTTACAAAACTTCAGGTAAATCTTATTGGGGCACTGAACCATTGTTATTAAATACAAATTTCAATACAGCGGAAGGACTCAATATGCAAGCAAGTATTTATTATAGAAATAAGAGTACTAAAAATGTAAGCTTTTATATAGCTCCGAAATTCAGGTATGGTTTTCAAAATCATCATTTCAACAGTTGGGTGGATATGAATTTTCAAACAAAGGATTCAAATAAATCCAATATCAATAACTGGTTTATTTCTTTAGGAAAAAAAGTTGCACAATATAATAACAATAACCCGGTAGACCCTTTGCTTAATACACTTACCACATTGACGGAAGGGAATAATTTGATGAAGATTTATGAAAAAAAATATGTTGGATTGGGCTATGAAAAAAGTATGGAAAACGGGTTGAAATTCTTAATTAAAACTTCATATGAAGATCGCATTCCTATTTTCAATACCACTAATTATACAATTCATGCAAAAGACAGTATTAACATCACAGAGAATTATCCGGTTGAAAAAATCAATCGCACTGAAGTAGTTAATCATCAAGCGCTATTAGCAAGTGTTGAATTAACTTATAAGCCAGGGCTACAGTTTATTCAGTTTCCTAAAGGCAAAATGCCATTAGGATCTAAGTATCCAACTTTACAATTAAAATACACTAAAGGCTTTAAGCAATTGTTGGGTAGTGATGTTGATTTTGATAAATGGAATTTTAATGTGTATGATGATCTAGATTTAAAGTTGGCAGGTGCTGTAAAATATAAATTTTCAGTTGGCGGTTTTTTAAATAAACAAGCAATTTATTTTCAAGATTATAAACATTTTAATGGAAATAGTATAGGCATCTCCGCTTCGATGAACGATTTCAATTTAATAAAATCTTATCAGTATTCTACTGCAACTAATTTTTACTCCGAAGCACATATAGAACATCATTTCAACGGATTAATAACCAATAAAATCCCTGTAATAAAAAATTTAAAATGGAATTTGGTAACTGGTCTCAATGCATTTTATATCAATA
>CANGGD010000039.1 GCA_947453295.1 Chitinophagaceae bacterium
AACCTAACATAACCCTTAGGTACTACCTGTTTATATTCAAACCAGAAATCAAACATATCACCCAATAAAAATATTTCTGAAGCTTCGTCTTGTATGCTGTCTAGAAAAGAAATAATCTTTTTCTCTCTAGCTCTGCTTTGAATTGCATCAGGGGCCCCAAGGTGGAAGTCGGATAAAAAGAATATTTTTTTTGAGTTCATTACTTAGAAAAAATTAATTCTAAAATTATTACAATTCTTCTTAATCAACGCTCCCCTGTTCCAATAAAAAGCAAAACACTTCTTTTGGACCATGTACTCCCGTAACCAAAGTTTTTTCAATATCAGCGGTTCTGCTAGGGCCACTGGCAAATGTTATAAAAGAAGGCGATTGATTAGGAATTTTATTTTTAATAGAAGTTAGTGCGTCTTTTAGATCGTCTACAATTTGAGCATATCTGGCAATGCAAATATGAACAGGAGCATATACACTAGCTGTTCTTCCGCTTGATTGATTACTGCTCATTACAATAGTACCTGTTCTAGCAACTAAGTATTCGCAATCTGTTATTGCCACATCACAATTTGCAAGATCATCAAAATGAGAGATGTCGATTTGTTGAAGGAGTTGAAGTAAAAAGGATTCTTTGCAATAAATTTTATTCCAGTTTCTTTCTATAAATAGTTGCTGCAAAAAGTTTTTCAGCTCTGATTCGTTTTTACAAAAAACAAATTTGCCTTGCAATTTAGTAAATGATTCTGCAAAAACAATTGATTTATCTTCAGTGGTAGTATTAAAAACCAAGGGCTCCGTTTCGCTTTCCGGAAAAGGTAAAGGCACTGGGTTTGTCAGTGCCTGCCTAATTTTTCTTAATATATTTTCTTTAGCTAAACTTGTAGCCATTGAATTGGTTTTTATGATTGAGAGGGAGAATCATTTGGAGTATTCTCTTCATGATTTTCAGTTGAAGAAGATGGATCTGTATGCTCAGTATTTACTACAGTTTCAACAGGAACGTCCTTGGGTTCAACATCCAAAATTTTCTTTTCTTCAAATGGTCTTCTTCCAATTAATGCCTCTACATCGCTTTTGAAGAGGACTTCTTTTACTAATAATTCTTTAGCTAATTTTTCTACCTCAACTTTTTTCTCTGTTAACAATGCTTTTGTTTTGATGTAAGCATCATCTATTAGTTTTCTTACTTCCTGATCAATCATTTTGCCGGTTTCTTCGCTATATGGCTTAGTGAAATAATTTTCCTGTGCAGGATCGTAGTAACTAATATTTCCTACTTTTTCATTCATACCATACACAGTAACCATACTGTATGCGATTTTTGTAATCTGCTGCAGATCATTGCTTGCACCGGTACTGATTTTACCGAAGAAAATATCTTCGCTGGCTCTTCCGCCTAAAGTCATACAAATTTGATCAATCAATTGATCTGTATTATAAAGGTATTGCTCTTTAGGGGTGTACTGCGCATATCCTAAAGCCGCCGTTCCTCTTGGCACAATGGTAACTTTTAATAACGGATAGGCATGTTCTAAAAACCATCCGCAAATTGCGTGGCCTGCTTCATGGTAGGCAATAATTTCTTTTTCTTCTGGAGAAATTATTTTGTTCTTTTTTTCCAATCCTCCAATAACACGATCAATAGCATCCTGAAAGTCGCTCATGTCAACCGCTTCTTTATTCTTTCTTGCTGCAATTAATGCCGCTTCATTACATACATTAGCAATATCCGCTCCAGCAAATCCTGGTGTTTGTTCTGCTAACTTATGAATATCTAAAGTTTGTGAAGTTTTGATAGGTTTTAAATGCACTTTAAAAATCGCCTCTCTTCCAACAAGATCGGGTCTGTCTATACTAATTTGTCGATCAAATCTTCCTGGTCTCAATAAAGCGCTATCTAATACATCAGGACGATTGGTTGCTGCTAAAATGATGATGCCTAAGTCAGTACCAAATCCATCCATTTCAACAAGCAACTGATTTAATGTGTTTTCTCTTTCGTCGTTGCTCATCATTACATTCTTTCCTCTTGCTCTACCTATAGCATCTATCTCATCAATAAAAATGATACAAGGCGCTTTTTCTCTAGCTTGTTTAAATAAATCTCTCACTCTACTCGCGCCCACACCCACAAACATCTCCACAAAATCACTTCCGCTCAAACTAAAGAAAGGAACTTGTGCTTCCCCCGCAACGGCTTTCGCTAAAAGCGTTTTACCGGTACCGGGAGGTCCGACTAATAATGCTCCTTTTGGAATTTTTCCTCCAAGTGCTGTATATTTTTTAGGATTTTTCAAGAAGTCAACTATCTCCATTACTTCCACTTTAGCCTCATCTAAACCTGCAACATCACCAAAATTGATATTTACTTTTGTTCCTTTTTCAAATAAGGTAGCTTTAGATTTTCCAATATTAAATATTCCAGCACCACCGCCACCACCGCCAGGTCCAACCTTACGCATCATCATCACAAAAATGAATCCAATTAATAATATAGGCAATAAGGTACTAATGATTTGAGAAAGCAATTCGCCTTCATCTTCTGAAGATACATCTGGCTTAATAATCGTTTTATTGTTATTAAAATAATCTCTTTGATCATCATTAAAACTACTTACATCGCTTATGGTAAAATAAAACTGAGGACTTGTGCTCCTTGTAACCACATCAAATCTTTTTTCATCCCCTTTTGGAGAAATGATTGATTTGTAAAAAGCAGATTTTAATTTTAAACTATCTGGCGCAACAAAAATTCTAACAAGTTTTTTATTGGAAATGATTTTTATACTTTTCACATCTCCATTATTCAACATTTGTTGGTATTGATTTGGATAACTTATCTCTACACCTCCAATATCAACTCCTCTGAAAAGATTGTAAGAAATAATACAAAGGAAAACTATACCATAAACCCAGTAGATATTAAATTTGTTTTTCTTTTTGTTTGGATCTTCTCCAATTGGCGAGTTGTTTTTCTGATTTCGATTCTTGTTCTCTGTCTGATTCATATATTAATTGCCGTTATAAAAATAGTACTGTTATTAATTAATCGTTGTGCTCCATCGAAGGAGCATCACTCCATAGTTCCTCTAGTTGATAAAATTTTCTTGGTTCGGGAAGCATAATATGAACAACAATATTGACATAATCCACCAATATCCATTGTTCCGCTTGACGGCCTTCATGCTTGTAAGGCGCTTCGTCACAATTCTTTTTTACTTCAAATTCAACACTGTCAGCAATAGCCCTTAATTGATTGTTATTGCTAGCTTGACAAATAATAAAAAAGTCGGCAACTGCTTCTGGGATATTTTTTAAGTCTAAACTAACGATTTGCTCACCCTTTTTTTCTTGAATACCATGTATTATGGATTTGAAAAGCTTACTGCTTCTTGTTAATTTGGTTGGGCTTTTTTTTCTGTTTTCTAAAACATTCAGTTTATTCAATCTAATTCATTTTTTTAATGATTTGGAAGTTAAGATTAACAGGATAATCCTTTTCAAAGCATATAGACCATGTTTACTAAAGCTATATTTTAAATTCTAATCTTTAACTTGCAATAATTATCAAAAGTAGTATTTCTTTATCATTGAACGATGTCGTCATCCAACTTACTTTTTCACATACTTGATCAGGTTGATAGTACCAATAACTATGCCATGGAAATGATCAATAAAGAACAGGCAATACATGGAAATGCATATTTAGCCCATTATCAAACAGAAGGCAGAGGACAAAGAGGTAAAAAATGGGATAGTTTGCCTGGTCAAAACCTAACAATGAGTGTGGTTTTAAAGCCCTCTGGCGATTTTATCGACAAGCCTTTTTTATTTAACGCGTTTATTGCAGTGGAAATAGCTTCATTTGTTGAGGACTTTTTGCAAGAAAAAGTAATGATTAAATGGCCCAATGATATTTACATTCGTGACAGAAAGGCAGGAGGCATCTTAATCGAAAACAAAATTAGAGGAGAAAATTGGAATTGGGCAGTAACAGGAATCGGTTTAAATATTAACCAATTAGAATTTATGAATACCCCGAATGAGCCAATTTCCTTATTAGAAATCACAAAACAAACCATAAATATTGAAGAATTTGCTCAATCCCTTCATGGCAAATTATTGAAATCCTTCGCTTCGATAAGCACTTCCAACGGAGAAAAAATTCTTCAGAATTATAATGATAAACTTTTTAAAGCCGGCAAAACAGTTCAACTTAAAAAAAACAACCTTGTTTTTGAAACAACCATCAAGGAAGTGAATTCAACAGGACAACTCATAACTGTTGATGCTTATGAACAACATTTTGAATTTGGAGAAGTTGAATGGATTCTGACCTAATCAATTTATTGATTTCAACAAGAAAGCTTAAGCTATTTTTATCTATTTTTGTTGGGTGAGCATCTTCGAAAAATATGAACTGGTTGTGGGGTTAGAAGTCCATGCTCAGTTGTTGACTAAATCTAAACTTTTTTGTGGTGATAGTACAAGCTTTGGCGCTGATCCCAATACTCAAGTTGGAGTGATTTCGCTAGCTCATCCAGGCACTTTGCCTAAACTAAATAAAAAAGCAATAGAACTGGCAATTAAACTTGGGTTAACGCTCAATTGTACTATTGAAAAGTCCAATTATTTCGCCCGTAAAAATTACTTTTATCCCGACTTACCAAAAGGCTATCAAATTAGTCAGCATACAGTGCCAATATGCAAAGGAGGCAATGTAAAGATTCTAACAAACAAAGCTATTCCACTAAATAGGATTCACATAGAAGAAGATGCTGGCAAAAGCATTCATGATATTGACGAAAATTATACTTGTATCGATTTAAACAGAGCGGGAACCCCTTTAGTGGAAATTGTTACTGAGCCAGCTATTCACAGTTCGGAGGATGCTTTTTTGTTTTTAACAGAATTAAGAAAAACATTGAGGTGGCTGGATGTGTGTGATGGAAATATGGAGGAAGGCAGCATGCGTTGTGATGCTAATATATCCATCAGACTAAAAGGCGAAAAAACTTTAGGAAAAAGAGTGGAGGTGAAGAATTTGAATAGTATTAAAAATGTAAAAAGGGCAATAGAAATTGAATTTGAAAGACTCATCGGTTTAACTGAAAATAATCAGCAAATAATACAGGAGACAAGAAGTTTTGATGCAGATAAAAATATTACTTTTTCATTAAGAAGTAAAGAGGATGCAGATGATTACAGGTATTTTGCTGATCCCGACTTGCCACCATTCCATATTTCTGAATCGGATTTGGAAGGCATAAAAAATAGTATTCCAGAGTTACCAGAACAACTGAAAGACAAATACATTTCAATGTATCAGCTTTCAGAATACGATGCATCTCAAATTTGTATCGACAAAGAAGATGTTGTATTTTTTGAAGATCTAATAAAAGAAACCAATCACTATAAAGCCATTGTCAACTGGATGATTGGACCAATTAAGCATTATTGTAACGAAAAAAATATTTCTATAAAATCATTTCCGCTTTCCATAAAAAAAATAGCAGAATTAATCAATTTTACAGAATCGGGAAAAGTTAGTTTTAGCAACGCTTCGATTAAAGTTCTTCCTTATTTATTAGAAAACCCTCAAAAAAATCCGGAAGAAGTAACTTATTCCTTAAATTTATTAAAGGAAAGCAACAACGATACATTAGAAATTTGGATAGAAGAAGTATTAAATTCTATGCCTGAAAAAGTAAAAGAATACAAAAAAGGTAAAAAAGGATTGATGGGAATGTTTGCTGGTGAGGTAAAGAAAAAAAGTAACGGAAAAGCCGACATGCAGTTGGTTAATCAGTTGCTTTTAGAAAAACTAAAATAGTTACTTTAAATATTCTTTTATGAAAAAAACCTCCATTCTGATTTTAGTCAGCCTCATCATTTTTTGCAATGCATGTAATAATAAATCAGTAGGATCCTTTACTGTTAATTGTGAAGTAAAAAACATGCCTAATCAACAGGTTTATTTGGAAGAAATTTTCATGAGCGAAAAAACTCCGGTAGTATTAGATACTGCTGAGGTAAAAGATGGGAAATTTATTTTGTCTGCTAACGCAACTGAAGAAGGTTTGTATAGAATAAGGTTTGAAAAAGATTTGAATATTTATTTAATAGCAAATGACCAGCCAGAAATTAAATTAGTGGCTGATGCAAACAATGAACAGCTTGCTATTGCTGAAGTTCAGTCTCCTGCTAATAAAAAATTGCAATCCTTTATTGGTGCAATTGTTGAGAAGTCTAATAGGATTGAAATTTCTAATGCCAATTTAGAAAAAGCACAGCTAGATAAAATGGATAGTCTCATTTTATCTGAAAAAATAAATAGCGAAAATCTAAAAAAAGAATTTCAAAATTATTTGGTGGATTTTATAGAAAAATGTGATGATCCAGTTGTTACAATGTTTGCCATTGGTTACACTCAAAATATAGAAGTAGAAAAAATAAAAAGCGTTGTAAACAGTTTAAGTAAAAAGTTTCCTACTCATAATGGCATTAAATCTTTTATTGCACTTTATAATTCTTATTGGGATAAAAAAACAACACAACCAACTAATCATAAGCCAGGCCTTGGAGACGAGGCGCCTGATTTTAAAATGATGGACGAAAACGGAATGCCTTTCTCATTGAAAGAATTGAGAGGTAAATATGTTTTAGTTGATTTTTGGGCAAGTTGGTGTGGGCCTTGCAGAGGAGAAAATCCAAATGTGGTGGTTGCTTACAATAAATTTAAAAACAAAAACTTCACCGTATTAGGAGTTTCTTTAGACGAAAAGCGCGAAGCCTGGGTGAAAGCCATCAAAGAAGATAACTTGACTTGGAAGCATGTTAGCGATTTGAAAGGCTGGGAATCTGAAATTGTACCATTATATGGATTTGACGGAATTCCATACAATGTATTGATTGATCCCAATGGAAAAATTATAGCTACCGAATTGAGAGAAGAAGCCCTTTTGGAGACACTTGAAAATACATTCTCGAATAAATAACTCTACTTAGATTTAAACAATAATAATAATACTGGTAAGAACATTAAATTGGTGAGCGTGGCTACAAACAACGTTATCGAAGTAAGCCAACCCAATGCAAAGGTTCCCCCAAAACTACTGGCACAAAAAATTACAAATCCTGCTGTTAGCACAAGTGAAGTATAAATTATACTCAAACCCGTTTGCTGAATGGTATTCTTTACAGTTAGTTCTACATCTTGATTATGTACTAAAAGAATTTGTCTGTAATTGACCAAGAATCTAATGGTAATATCTATGGCAATGCCTAAGGCTACGCTAAAAACCAGTACGGTTGAAGGTTTTAGCGGAACACCTACCCAACCCATTATACCGGCAGTTACCACTAAAGGAATCAGATTAGGAATTAATGAACACACTAAAATCTTGAAAGATCTAAACAGATAAAGCATACATATTGCTATCAATAAGAAAGCCCAGAAGATGCTTTCTTTTAATCCATTAATAATAAACCTGCTGCCCTCCAAAAAAGTGATACTCGTTCCAGTTAGAGAAACAGTATAGCTTGAATCAAAGTATTCATTTGCTTTATGTTCAATTTGATGAAGTAAAACAGGAAGCCTTTCTGTACCAACATCTGCCATACTTACGCTTATTCTTGTATACCTTTTGCTGCTATCAATGAAGCTACTTAAAAGATTACTAGCATTGGCTTTAGATCCGTTGCTTTTTTTATTACTTAAATAGTCATTTAAAAAAACGGCTTCGAATTCACTAGGCATTCGATAATTAGCGGAATCGTTATTATTAAATCCTTGTGTAGCAAACTTCAATCCTTCAGAAATACATAAGGGTCGGTTCATCTCTTTTAAAGAAGCTATATACATGGCCAGAGAATCTGTTTTGTAAAAAGGCTTTAAGCCGCGCAAACCTTTTCTTTTTTTACTGTCTATTACAATTTCAAGTGGCATTATTCCATTGAAATTTTTTTCGAAAAATTTTAAATCTGTGTAAATTTTGTCTGTTTTAGGTAAATCATCTACTATATAAGTAACAGATTTTAATTGCATCATTCCGAGTATTGAAAAAACAACCAAGATAGTAGTAACGATTAAGATTAGCTTTTTGTGACCAAATACCCATGTTTCTATTTTGATTAATAATGATACCATCCACTTGTGATCAAGATAGGAAAGGGTTTGTTTTTTGGGTGTTGACAAATAACTCAAAACCGCAGGCAATAAAATAAATGAAATAACAAAAATCATCATGATGCTGAGGCCAGCCACAACACCGAATTCTTTTAATAGTGCGCTTTTTGTAAAGGCAAAAACTGCAAATCCAATAGCAGCGGTAATATTGCAAAACAAAGTAACAACGCCCATTTTACTCACCATATCAATCAACGCTCCCGATTTTTTTTCATCCGGATTGATGTGGTTGGAATGGAGAAAAGAGGTGTGGTATTTATTTATAAAATAGATGCAATTTGGAATTCCTATAACAACCACCAAAGAAGGAATTAATGCGGTTAATAAAGAGATTTTATATCCAAATAAATAAATGAATGCTACTGACCAAATCACACCAATTAACACAACGGACATGGAAATTATCGTAGTGCTAATACTTCTGAATAATAAAAACAATATCAATATGCTTAACAAAAGAGAAGTAATCAAAAACAGTTTCATCTCTTTTTGAATTCTCTCAGCAATCATAGTTCTTATTAAAGGCAAGCCGCTTATATACACCTCTTGTCCTGTTTGTTTTTTATAAGCCGTTGTTGCGTCCAATATGCCATTAATAATTTTTACTCTGGCTGGTGAATTAAGCGAGTCTTTATTTATTTTCACTGCCATCAAATAAGCCTGTGATGCCGGATTGTAAAGCATTGAAAGATAAAAAAGCTGATTGTGAAATATATTTTTATCAACGTCAACCGATTCCTGATTTATATAAGGAGCATGAAATATCTTTTTGGAAACAAGTTTTTCTTCAACACTATCTTTTTCCAATAATACAGCTTCAGTTACAGACAAAACATCTAACACGCATTTTACTTGTTTAATTTGTTTGCCTAAATCGTAATATTCATTTAGATGATCTTTTTTGAAAAAATCATTTGTTTGAACTCCAATAACTAAGAGGTTGCCGTCATCTCCAAAAATGGATTTGAATTGTTGATATTCTTGGTATTTGATATTGTCAATTGGTATTGCTCTTGAAAACTCGTAACTAAGTTTTACTTTGGAAGCAAAAAATCCCATCACCAAAGTAGATAATGCGAGTACTATTAATAATGCCAATCTGTATTTTAAAACTAACTTTGCAAGGCGATGCCACATATTTTTTTATTGATGTTTAAAGTAAAATCACTGCAAAGAAAGATTATTTTTTAACATGAGCGAGCAAATTAATTGTATTAAGTGATGCATTATGATTTATAAAACCAAAGGGATTGTACTTAAGGTGGTTAAATATGGCGAAACCAGCATGATTGCTAGCGTATATACGGAGCTTTTTGGTATGCAGAGTTATATTATAAATGGTGTAAGGAAACAACAAAAAACAAATAGAATTGGCTTGTTGCAACCGGGCGCTATTCTTGAATTAGAAGCTTATCATCAGGAAAATAAAAACCTACAACGACTGAAAGATTTCCAATGGGCTGCAATTTATCAAAGCTTATTGTCTGATGTAATAAAAAATAGCATTTTAACTTATTTAGTTGAATTATTTTACAATGCGTTAAAACAACCAGAAGCCAATCCTTCTTTATTTTATTTTTTTGAAGACTCGCTTTTGTTTTTAGATCAAGCAGATTCAACTGTTTCGGCAAATTTTTCATTATATTTTTCTATTCAGCTTCCTCAGTTTTTTGGCTTTAAAATTGAACCTATTGCACATTCATTTTCTGAAGAAAAAGAGATGTATATCGACTTATTAGAAGGTTGTTTTGTTGAGGAAAAACCAAATCACAGTCATTATCTAGATAATAATTTAACGAGTGTTATAAATGATTTATTAAAAGTAATGCATCCCTCAGAACTAATAGAATTGAAGATTAACAAAGCAACACGAAAAAAATTACTAGTGGCATTTCAGCAATATTATGCATTGCATCTACCAGATTTTGGATGGTTAAAAAGTTTTGCAATTCTTCAAGAAGTTTTAAATTGATGGTTTGGGAGGTTTGGGAGGTTTGGGAGGTTTGGGAGGTTTAAGGGTTGAAAAGGTTTTCACTTTGCGTTCCTTGCTCCTTTGCGTGCATAGCGGGAAACAATTGAGGTTTGGGAGGTTTGGGAGGTTTGGGAGGTTTGGGAGGTTTGGGAGGTTTCAGAGGTTTGGGAGGTTTGGGAGGTTTCAGAGGTTTGGGAGGTTTAAAGTTTAAGGTTTAAGGTTTAAGAGTTTAAAAAGTTTCCACTTTGTGTGCCTTGCTCCTTTGCGTGCATTGCGGGAAATAATTGAGGTTTCAGAGGTTTAATTGTTTAAGGTTTAAGGTTTAAGAGTTTAAAAGGTTTTCACTTTGCGTTCCTTGCTCCTTTGCGTGCATAGCGGGAAACAATTAAGGTTTCAGAGGTTTCAGAGGCTTTTCTTCTGCTTTATACCAAAATCCAAACCTAAAATTTATGTACATTTGCGATAATGATTCACAATTTTAATGCAGGCCCTTCTATTCTGCCAAATGAGGTTTTTAGAGAAGCTGCCGATGCAATTTTAAACTTTAATAATACCGGCTTATCCATCTTAGAATTAGGTCATAGAACTCCTGTTTTCACAGCAGTTATGGATGAAGCAAGATCTTTAGCTAAAGAACTAATGAATCTTGATGATGATCACAAAGTACTATTCCTTCATGGAGGCGCTTCTACTCAATTCATGCAAGTACCCATGAATTTGCTTGATTTAAAAGACACCGCAAGTTATGCCGATACCGGCGTTTGGAGCAGTAAAGCAATTAAAGAAGCCAAGCTATTTGGCAAGATTGATGTGGTTTGCTCTTCGAAAGAACGAAATTATAGATTTATTCCTAAAGACTTTGCCGTGCCTAATGATGCAAAATACTTGCACATTACTACCAATAACACTATCTATGGCTCACAGTGGCAATCCATACCAACTACCAGCAACGTTTTAGTGGCCGATATGAGTAGCGATATTTTAAGCAGAAATATAGATTTTAATTCTTTTGGTCTTATTTACGCTGGTGCTCAAAAAAATATTGGAGCTGCTGGAGTAAGTTTGGTTGTAATTAACGAACAAATTTTAGGTAAAACCAAGCGCCCTATTCCAACTATAATGGATTATAGAAACCATATTGCAGAAGGCAGCATGTTAAACACCCCTCCCGTTTTTGCAGTTTATGTTTGTCTTCTTACACTTCGTTGGTTAAAAAAATTGGGTGGCCTCAGTGCTATTGAAAAAATTAACAATGAAAAAGCAGCCCTTTTGTACAATGCATTAGATAGTAATGACTTGTTTCAAACACATGTTGTAAAAGAAGATAGAAGCAAAATGAATGTTTGTTTCACTATGAAAAACAGTGATCATGAACAACTCTTTCAAGATTTTGCAAAAGAAAATGGTGTGATTGGAATTAAAGGCCATAGACTTTCTGGCGGCTTTAGAGCCTCTCTGTATAACGCTTTGCCTCTATCAAGTGTTGAATATCTTGTAGAATTAATGCAAAGCTTTTCTCAAAAACACGGATAATTTTGCGAATCATTTGCTCCTTTCATATATGAAAGATTAAATTTGACTTTTAAAAAAAATAATAATGGTTACTATCTCTCCTTTTAAAGCACTTCGCCCCAATGCACAATTTGCAAAACAAATTGCATCCAGGCCTTATGATGTTTTAAATAGTAAAGAAGCTAAAGTTGAAGCACAAGGAAATCCCAGTTCATTTTTACATATCACTAAAAGCGAAATTGATTTACCAGAATCAATAGACATTCATTCTCAAGCTGTGTATGATAAAGCCAAAGAGAATTTGCAAGCTTTTATTAGTAGAAATGTTTTATTTCAAGAGGATAAGCCTTGTTATTATATTTATCGCCTTATCATGAATGGAAGAAGTCAAACTGGCTTGGTTTGTGTTAGTTCGATTGATGATTATGAAAATGGATTGATAAAAAAACACGAATTCACAAGGCCAGAAAAAGAGTTAGACAGAATTAACCATATTAAAACTACCGGAGCCCAAACAGGAAATGTTTTTTTAGCATACAGAAATGAGGAAAATATTGATCTGCTCATTAATAAATGGACCACAGAAAAAAATCCTCAATACGATTTTGTTGCTGATGATACTATTCAACACAGCATTTGGATTGTTAGCGAGGATAATACGATAGAAAAAATAACTACTTTATTTAAAGAAAAAGTGCCTTGCACTTATATTGCGGATGGCCATCACAGAGCAGCCTCCGCTGCAAAAGTAAGAACAGCACTAGGTAATAACGATACTGCTGAATCGAACTTTTTTTTAACTACTTTATTTCCATCCAATCAATTACACATACTCGACTATAATAGAGTTGTAAAAGATTTAGGCGCGTTAAGCGATGCCAATTTTTTAGAAAAAATATCAGAAAAGTTCACTGTTTCAAAAGTGGATAAAGCATACAAACCTTCTGCATTGCATCATTTTGGTTTATATCTCAACAATCAGTGGTATGAATTAATATCAAAGCCTAATACATTCTCTGAAGATCCAATTGGAATTTTAGATGTCACCATTTTACAAAACAATTTATTAGATCCAATTCTTGGCATCAAAGATCAAAGAACAGATAAAAGAATTGATTTTATAGGCGGTATAAGAGGCTTGGAAGAACTCGAAAAAAGAGTAGATACTGGAGAAATGAAACTTGCCATCAGTTTATTTCCTGTAAGCATTCAACAACTTTTTGATATTTCTGATAGCGGAAATGTTATGCCTCCAAAAAGCACCTGGTTTGAACCTAAATTAAGAGACGGATTGTTGACTCATTTGATTTTCTAAATCACTCGGCAATGAAAAAAATATTTGTACTTGTTATTTCTTTGTTGGTTTGCTCATACTCTTTTGCTCAAGACACTTCTACCTATATAGCCAAAACAATTTATGTTTTGATGCGCGATGCAGATTATAACAATGCTATTTTAGTACTAAGTGGCGAGTTAGAAAAAGAGCCTAATAATACCGAATACAAAAAGAAATTAGGGTTTTGTTATTACTATATTCATGATTATGAAAATGCAAAAAAGAATTTATTATACCTACTAAAAAACAAAACAGGCGATGATCAATGCGTACAAATATTAGGCAATATTTTCAGAGAAGCAGATCAACCCGAAGAATGTAAAAAAGTTTTTACAGAAGGTCTTGAACAATTCCCCGACAGCGGGCCGCTATTCAACGAAATGGGTAACTTACTCTGGGAAATGCATGATCAAACTGCTATTGATTATTGGGAAAAAGGTATTGAAGCCGATCCTAACTACTCAAAAAACTATTACAATGCTTGCAGATATTATCATCTCTATAATCAATCCATGTGGAGTTTATTGTATGGCGAAATTTTTGTCAACCTCGACCCCATGAATATCAAATCTCCAGAGATAAAAGAAATTCTTATCAATGACTACAAAAAATTGTTTGTGGCCCTTGCTTCATCAGACTCATCGCTGAAAGAAAAAGGCAAGTTTGCCAAACAATTCATTAAAGAATTAACTAAACAAAAAAGCATTGCCTATACAGGAATTAATATGAATTCATTAATGGCTATTAGAGCGAGATTTGTTTTAGATTGGTTTAATGACAATCAAACAAAATTCCCTTTTAAGCTTTTTGAATATCACCAAGAACTTTTACGTGAAGGGTTATTTGAGGCCTACAATCAGTGGTTGTTCGGAGCTGCAGAAAATATCAATGCTTTTCAAATTTGGACGCAAAATAACAGCATAGACTACTATTTATTCAATCAATTGCAGCAATCTAGGATTTTTAAACTACCCAAAGGGCAATATTATCACTCCTCTAATTAAATAAGCTTCATAAAATTTTAAGATCAAAATCCTATTTTATAATTTTACATTCTTGTAATTTTATGTTAGATTATTTTATTCCATTAAAGCATGTCTCTTTCTCAAAGCTTACAATTACGGCAACAACAAAAAATGTCTCCTCAGCAGATTCAATTAATGAAATTGATTCAGTTGCCTACTACTCAATTGGAAGAACGCATAAAAGAAGAGCTTGAAGAAAATCCTGCATTAGAACAAGTTGATGAAGATCGAAAAGACGAACTAGAATTAAATGATGAGTTTAATGATTCTACCGATGAAGATTTTGAATTAGAAGGAAGTCAGGACGAATATGACAATATCGACATTGCAGAATATGTAAATGACAGTGATGATGAGGTAGGTGATTATAAATTAAAAGATGAAAATTACCCCGAATTAGATGATAATAAAACAATACCTCATAAAGTAGAAGTTAGTTTTAATGAGTTAATGATTCAGCAATTGGGTTTATTGAAACTGGATGATGTAGAACAAAAAGTTGCCGAACAAATTATTGGTAGTTTGGATGATGATGGGTATTTGAGAAGAGAAATAAATTCTATTATTGATGATTTGGCTTTCAGACAAAATATTGATGTTAGTGAAAAGAAAGTCAACGAAATTATTTTTCAAATTCAACAGTTTGAACCAGCGGGAATTTGTGCAAGAAATTTACAAGAATGTTTGTTGCTTCAGTTAGAAA
>CANGGD010000040.1 GCA_947453295.1 Chitinophagaceae bacterium
CCTTTTAGATTAACAACAGAGGCTTATTACAAACAAATGCGGGATATCATTCCTTACGACATTGATAATGTAAAAATAAAATACCTTGGGAATAATAATGCGAAAGCCTATGCTACTGGATTAGAGGTTAGATTGTTTAGTGAAATCATTAAAGATGCAGAAAGCTGGATTAGTGTAGGATTAATGTCTACCAAAGAAAATCTGGATAACGATTATTATACAGAATACAAAAACGCTTCTGGGGCTATTATTACATCAACCACAGCAGATCAAATTATAAAAGATAGTGTTGTACATTCAATTGGCTATTTAAGAAGACCAAGCGATCGAATGATAACAGTAGGATTATTTTTGCAGGATTATTTAGCAACTAATAAAAACTTTAAAGTACATGTTAATCTACTATATGGAAGCAACATGCCTTACAATATTCCCAATAGTGTAAAATATAGAAATGGGCTTACAATTGATCCATACATTAGAGCTGATATTGGCTTCAGTGCAAGATTATTAAAAGAAAAGGCATCCAGAAGAAGTCATGACCCATTTAGAAATATAGATAACATTTGGGCAAGCTTTGAGGTGTTTAATATTATCGACAAAGCAAATACAATTTCATATCAGTTAATAAAAGACTTTGCCAATAATATTTTTGCCCTTCCTAATAAATTGACCCCAAGGTTATTAAATGTAAAATTGATTTCCCGTTTTTAATTTTTAAATTATCGATTCTCTATTTTCTTTTCCACAAAAAATTATGAATTGTGTGTAATAATATCTTTTAAAAAACAAACCTAATGAATTAAATTTGAGAGAGTCGGTTTTATATTTCAATTTTAATCAACTTTCTAAATCTATTAAACTTTAATCCTTGACTGAAAAAATTATCAATCTAGAAACAGTAAACCCAATTGAATTTTTTGGCATCAATAATGGCAAATTAGATATCCTAAAGAAAAAATTCCCTCTATTAAAAATACTTGGAAGGGGCACTCAGATAAAATTGAGTGGAGCGACCGATCAAGTGGAAAATGCCAATGAAAAAATTGGATTATTGATTCAATATTTGGAGAGAAATGGAAATATGAGTGAGAATTATTTAGAACAAATATTGGGAGGAGATGATGAAAAGTCAATAGATAATTTTATTGATCGAAATCCAAATGATGTATTAGTTTTTGGACCTAATGGTAAAACAGTAAGAGCAAGAACGGCCAATCAAAAATTGATGGTAAATGCATGCGATAAAAACGATATTGTATTTGCAATTGGACCTGCCGGAACCGGTAAAACATACACTGCAGTTGCATTAGCGGTTAGAGCATTAAAAAATAAACTAGTAAAGAAAATTATTTTAACAAGGCCAGCCGTTGAAGCAGGCGAAAGTCTTGGTTTTTTACCCGGAGATTTAAAAGAAAAAATTGATCCCTATTTAAGGCCATTATATGATGCATTGGATGATATGATTCCAGCAGACAAATTAGGTTATTATATGACCACTAGAACAATTGAAATTGCACCCCTAGCGTATATGCGTGGTAGAACGTTAGATAATGCTTTTATTATTCTTGATGAGGCTCAAAATACAAACGACTTACAAATCAAAATGTTTTTAACGCGTATTGGACCAAATGCAAAAGCAATTATTACTGGTGACCCAACTCAAATTGATTTGCCTAAGAATCAGCAAAGTGGTTTGTTTAGAGCAGCAAGAGTACTTAAAAATATAGATGGTATATCTTACATTGAATTAGATGAAGAGGATGTTGTAAGACATAAATTAGTAAAAGCAATCATTAAGGCCTATAATAAGGATGACGAGAGAATAACAAAAGAAAAAGAATCAAGCCATAACAAACTTCCATAAATAAATCATTACATTTATTTAAGCATCACTTATTTTTTATGAATAAAATATTTAAGCTTCTTATTGTAGTTATATTATTCGTTAGTTGTAATAATAGCCATACAGAAAGGCCCTCCACAGCAATTGAAACTGGCAGCAACTTTATTAAAGCAAGTTTAACCGGTGATTTTGAAACAGCAGAAAGTCTGTTGTTGAAGGATAGTATAAATCAACAATTATTTGAAGCATACAAAGCATATTACCAACGCATACCTGATGATAAAAAGCAAGGGTATAAATCTGCTTCATACCAAATCAACAAATACTTAGATTATAACGATTCCACTACAATAATCAATTACTCAAATGATTTCATGAAAAAGCCAATGGAAATCAAAATTATAAGAAAGGATAAAACCTGGTTAGTTGATTTCAAATATACTTATGAAGGCAACTTACCAATAGATTAATTATGCTTAAAAATATTATTATAGTTGGGATTGGTGGATGTATAGGTACTATTATTAGATTTCTTCTTTACCAATTCATTAAAACACAAGAAAGCTATCCGGTAACTTTATTAATTAATATCATTGGTAGTTTTATTATTGGTATCATCATAGCCCTAAACTTAAAGCACGGTCTTAATAATCAATGGAAATTGTTTTTAGCAACAGGAGTATGTGGAGGTTTTACCACCTTTTCAAGTTTTAGTATTGAAAATCTACAATTAATTCAACAAGGAAAATTTGGATTTTCTTTATTATTAATATTATCTAGTGTTTTTATTAGTATTATTGCTGCCTATATTGGATTCAAAATAGCGAACTAAATTTTAATTAAAAAACATATAATTGTACTTCTAAAAAATCGCTCAAAAAAGTATTATTAAAAGTGAAACCTAATAAAAAATACAAAATGGATACACAAACAATTATCATGCTTTTGATTATTGGATTACTTACAGGTGTTTTAGGCGGATTAGTTGGCGTTGGTGGTGGTATTATTCTAGTTCCGGCTTTAGTCTTTTTTCTAGGGTTTTCTCAATTGGATGCACAAGGCACTTCTTTGGCTTTGATTATGTTTCCTGTAGGCATCTTAGGTGTTATACAGTATTATAAAGAAGGGCATGTAGATTTTAAAATAGTAATTTTATTAGCTATTGGATTTGTTCTTGGTAGCTTTTTAGGGAGTAAAATTTCATTAAATATAAATCAACAAATTGTAAGAAAAATATTTGCTTGTCTAATGATTTTTATTGCGATAAAAATGTTGTTTTTTGATCAACAAAAACCTTCACAGAAAAAAGAAAATTCATCTTTACATAATTAATAAAGATATTGATTTGATGATATTTCTTTTTACCTCAAAACTTTAATAATACATTTCTTTCAGCTAGCATTATTTCTAAAATATTATTGAACCCTTTGCAATTTTGGATTTAGCCACTTTAAAAATTTCGTAAAAATACTGATAACTAAAACCAAGAATAGTGGCTGTGAATCGTTACGATAAATTGCCAACTCATTGGTAGATTAGTTTTATAACAAGCTTACATACTTTTTTCTGATATTAGTATTTAATGTATCAAATGTAAAATAATTTTCGAGAATTTTTTCAGCCGAATTGTGTCTAATCTTTTTCTCAAACTTTACAATCTCCTTACGATTGGGACTAGTCTTTTATCTCATGGCGTTTAAAACTCCAAACTAATCTTCCAAACTTTCTTAATGAATCAAAATACGAACTCTAAATTCGTCAATTCTTCTTTTAGTCAACACCGTTTTATATCAAGATAATACAAGTCAAAACAAAATAATACTCAAAAAAAAGAGACCATTCATTTGAATGGCCTCTTTTTAAGAGTGTAAAAAACTATTAGAAAATATTAGTTCGATTTGATATCAACTGTATTTTTATCACCACCACCAATTGTACAATTAGTAGTGATTCTATCAGCACTGATACCTTTGTTTGATATTAAATATTTAGAAATTGCTTCTGATCTTTGTTGACATACTGCTTGAGATGCTTTTGAAGCTTCAGGATAACCATTAACAACAACATTACATTTAGGATTTGCTTTCATTTTATCAGCAACTTTATCAAGCATTGCTTTAGCATCTTTTCCTAAACTGCTAGTGTTAGCGTTAAAAGAAATACTAGGGTAATCACTTGGGCAATTACCATTTAAACCTCCATTAGATCCTCCAGATTGCATTTCAGACATTTTTGATGTAATTGTTTTGCAACATTCTGGTGTAGGACAAGTTCCAACTCCATCAGCATTAACTGGTTGGCACTCTGTTGGTGTAATCAATTGTTTGTCTTTATAATCAGGTACTCCATCTCCATCAGTATCTTTAGCAACGCCATGAGCATCAACTTGAGTTCCTGCAGGTGAATTTGGTTCTTTATCTAATTGATCAGTAATACCATCTCCATCAGCATCTTTCAACACTGGTTCAGGCATTTTTGTATGCTTTGGATTGTTGATTTCGCTGTAAGCGTAGTCTAATGGATTAATCCACCATAATGGCTCAACAGATTTTGATCCAACATTAAAGTTTAAACCAAGAGATAAGTAGTTGTAAGAATCCCATTGTCCAGTAAGAGCTGGATCACTTAAAGAATGTTCTTGCCATCTTTGACCATCCATTAAATCATCATGTGAAACTACGTGACGATCTTCGATTGCTAAATTAACATTTTTTGATAATTTATACTCCAATCCCAAAATAAATGAAGTAGAGAAAGCTAAAGACTGATCTCCTAGTTTTGCTTTTGAGGTTCCAGAATTTTCAGCAGCTGTTTCATAGCTATCATCCATTCCAGCTTTTAATTTAGATAAAATACTTTTTCTGTTGCTATATGTACGAGCCTCTTTATCGTATACATCTTTGTATAGCTCAGCATAATTTTTTCCGGTAGCCTCATTTTTAGCATTAATCATTGTTTGATAAGCCGTAGCGCCGATACCAGCACCAGCATAAACTACAATCTTAGATTTGTCTTGATGAAATTTGATGTTATTCAAAGAAACTAATCCTGAAAGCGTTAGATCTTGAGTTTTGTTTTTGTAGTTATAGTAAACAATATCTCCAGTAGAATAAATTGTATTTAAGGCATTGTTATTAACCCAACTACTAGAACCTTTCCAGTTCAGGCCTTTAGCAGATCCGCTAAGGTAATCAGCACGCAAAGAAAAAACATATCCTAATGATTTTCTTACGTGAGCAGAAAAACCTAAAGTTGGTATTACGCTGCTAACATCCCCATTAATCATGAAGTTTCCTACAGAAAAACCTAGCTCCCACATACTTCTTGGCTTAGCAGGAAAATTGAAAGTGTTGTTTAAAAACTCTTGTTGTTGTGGCATTCCTTTTTTAGAAATAACAGTAGTGTCAAAAACACTATATCCACTTGATGATGATTGTGAAAATGCTAAACTTGAAACAAGCAAAGCAATCACAAATAAGACGTTGTACTTGTTGATTTGCATAACTAAATGATTAATATTTTTCTAAATATATATTTTACTACGCAAATCTATTTAACAAATAGTTTATTACCAAAATATTTATACACTATTTAAAATAAATTATTCTTTTCGAATATTTTTTTAGATTCCTTGAAATCATTAATGATGTATTATTATTCAGGTTTTAAATACATGAGAAAAATTTAATTGAAAATGATTGATATGTGCCGTAAATTGCTAACCACAAATGGAATTTATCAAAAATACGATTCGTGATGAACTAGCAGTTTTTGAAGAAAAATTTGCCATTTCTATGCAAAGCACTACCCCATTGCTTGATAGAATTATGAAATATATTATTAAAAGAAAGGGGAAGCAAATTAGACCAATGTTCGTGCTATTGAGCGCCAAATTGCATGGCACTGTTAACGATAGCACCTATAGAGCTGCATCTTTAGTTGAACTATTACATACTGCAACACTAGTTCATGATGATGTGGTAGATGAATCTACAGAAAGAAGAGGCTTTTTTTCAATAAATGCTATCTGGAAAAATAAAATTGCCGTATTGGTTGGAGATTATTTACTTTCAAAGGGCTTACTACTTTCCATCAATAATCATGATTTTGAACAACTAAAAATTTTATCTGAAGCTGTTAAGCAAATGAGTGAAGGTGAATTACTTCAAATAGAAAAATCAAGAAAACTTAATTTGGATGAATCTATTTACTTTGAAATCATTAGAAATAAAACAGCTTCTTTATTAGCATCGGCTTGCGCTATAGGTGCTTTGAGTACTTCCAATAGTAAAGAAATTTCGGATAAAATGAAACTGTTTGGAGAGAAAATTGGCATAGCCTTTCAAATCAAAGATGATTTATTTGATTATGGCAGTCAAAATATTGGCAAACCCACCGGAAATGATATCAAAGAAAAAAAACTCACCTTGCCGTTGATTTATACTTTAAATAATTGTGATAAAACAACCCGCCAAAGATTAATATACATTCTCAAAAATGAAAATAAAAAATCGAGTAGTGTTAGTTTTGTGATATCAATGGTAAATCAATCAGGAGGAATATTGTATGCTACAGAAAAAATGAACACATACAAAAAAGAAGCTATTGAAATATTATATGAATTTGAAGATTCCCCCATTAGAAAAGCACTTGAAGATTTAGTAAATTATTCAATTGATCGTAAATATTAAGCGGTGGAAAAAAGATGGCATCTCTTACCAATAAACGAAAAGGTTTCTGGAAACTTAAAAGACAATCTAAAAATCAATCAATCTATTTGCTCAATATTAGTAAATAGAGGAATCGATACATTCGAAAAAGCCAAAGCTTTTTTTAGACCTACATTGGATATGCTTCATTCTCCATGGTTGATGAAGGATATGGAAAAAGCAGTTGAGAGAATCGACAAAGCCATTCATTCAAAAGAAAAAATATTAGTTTTTGGAGATTATGATGTTGATGGAACTACCGCCGTTGCTTCGTTTTATCAATTTATTAGTTCGCTTCATAATAAAGAACTTACAGATTTTTATATCCCCAACAGATATAAAGAAGGTTATGGTATTAGCAAAGCCGGAATTGATTTTGCATACCAAAATGGCTTTACTTTAATTGTTTGCCTAGACTGTGGTATTAAATCTGTTGAACTCATTGATTATGCAAAAAGTGTAGGCATAGATTTCATTGTATGCGATCATCATTTGCCTGGAACTACATTACCTGCAGCTGTTGCTATATTAAATCCAAAACAAATTGATTGTCTCTATCCCTTTAAAGAATTATGTGGATGTGGGGTTGGACTTAAATTAATGATGGCATTAGCTGAAAAATATTCACTCTCTCCAGATTCGTATTTATGCTATCTTGATTTATTGGCAACTGCAATTGCTGCTGATATTGTTCCGATTATAGATGAAAACAGAGTCTTTGCTTATTTCGGTTTAAAAAAAATAAACGAAAACCCTTCTCCTGGAATGAAAGCATTGATGATTTTAGGAGGCATAAAAAAAGCAATGAGCATTACAAATGTAGTTTTTGTAATTGCCCCAAGAGTGAATGCTGCCGGCAGAATGGATGATGCCAGAAAAGCCGTTTTATTGTTTATTGAAAAGGATGAACAACAAGCAATGCATTTAGCCGAGCAATTACAATCTGATAATTCCGACAGAAAAGAAACTGATACAACAATTACAGCTGAAGCACTTGAAATCATTAAAAGTGACAACTCTTTGATTCAACAAAAATCATGTGTGCTATATCGTGAGCATTGGCATAAAGGAGTAGTTGGAATCGTTGCCTCCAGAGTAATTGAACATTATTATCGACCTACAATTATACTTACCAAAAGTGATGAGGTGGCTACTGGAAGTGCCAGAAGTGTAAAAGGTTTTAATTTATATGAAGCCATTTATGAGTGTAGAGAATACCTATTAAATTTTGGTGGTCACTTTGCTGCAGCAGGACTTACTTTACTTCCTCAAAATGTTTCGGCCTTTACAAAAAAATTTAATGAAGTGGTTTCAAATACGATTAGTGATGAAATGCTAATACCTGAAATCGTAATTGATGCAGAAATTAATTTAGAAGAAATTAAGCAGTCTTTTTTTAATATTATTCTTCAAATGGAGCCATATGGACCAGAAAACATGAGGCCTTTATTTTTGGCAAAGAATGTAAGCGACACTGGATATTCAAAACTTTTAAAAGACCTTCATATCAAATTTGACTTAATTCAAAATAACACAAGAATAAATGGAATTGGATTTAATATGGCAGACAAATTCGAAATCATCAAATCCAAATCACCCTTTGATATTGTTTTTTCATTAGATGAAAACGAATGGAACGGCAATACATCTGTACAATTAAAAATTATTGATGTTAAATTAAGTCAATAAAAAACCTCATTAGGGAATTCTAATGAGGTAGTTATTTTTATGAACTAATATTTCTATTTATTCATTAAATCAACACTTCTGCTGATAAATTTCGTTAAGTCGTTTCCTGTTAATAATCCTTGAGATAATAAAGCAAGATCCGAAAGATTTCTTACCAGCTTTTCTTGTTTATCTGTATCTGATTCTGATAATATAGATTTAAAAATTGGATGATTGCCATTTACAGTTAAATGAACTTCATCGGGCATATTAGCATACCAGGCAGACATACCACCGCCCATCGAAGCCATATCTTTCATTCTTCTCATTAACTCTGGTCGTGTAGCCGTTACAGGTATAGCGCTTTCGCTTAATCCTTTTATTTCAACCTGAAGATGCATGCCTTCAATTGGTTTGTCAAATAATGTTTTTAATTTTTCGGATTCGTCTTTAGATAACACACTTTCCAGATTTTCTACTTTATCTATTAAATTATCTGCTATGTCTGAATCCACTCTTACAAAAAGAGTATTTTCCCATTTCATTTCAACGCTATTGATAAAAGCAGCATCTACCAAAGTCTCCATCTTTACAATAACATACCCTTTCTTAATTGCTTCTTGTATAAATGGATCTTGCTGAATAGGATTGGTACTATATAAAATGACTTGTTTCCCTTCTTTGTTTTTTTGAAGTGTTTCCGTAGCTATTTTATATTCTTCAAGTGTATGGAATTTGCCAGCCGTATCTTCCATTACAAAGAATGAATTAGCTTTTTCCAAAAACTTATCATCTGTCATCATACCATACTTTACAAATAAGCCTAAACTTTCCCATTTCTCCTCAAAAGCAGTTCTGTCATTTTTGAAAATTTCATCTAACTTATCTGCAACCTTCTTAGTGATGTGCGCATTGATTTTTCTTACGTTTGGATCTCCTTGTAAATAACTTCTACTTACGTTTAATGGAATGTCTGGGCTATCAATAACGCCATGTAATAACATTAAAAACTCTGGTACAATATCCTTTACTTCATCAGTTACAAAAACCTGATTAGAATACAATTGAATTTTATCTTTTTGTATCTCATGGCTTTGTTTGATTTTAGGGAAATACAATATTCCTGTAAGATTAAATGGATAATCAACATTTAAATGAATCCAAAATAATGGCGGCTCGCTGAAAGGATACAACTCTTTATAAAAATTTTGATAATCTTCCGTTGTTAGTTCTGAAGGCTTTTTCGTCCAAGCAGGTACTGGATTATTTATTTGCTTGTCTTCAAAAAAAATGGGAACCGGTAAGAATTTACAAAACTTCGTCAAAACAGTACTAATTCTATCCGATTCTAAAAATTCATGACTTTCGTCATTTAAATGCATCACGATTGAGGTGCCTCTGTCCGTTTTATCTGTTGATTCTAATATAAACTCTGGACTTCCATCACACTCCCATCTAACTGCTTCAGTATTTTCTTTAAAGCTTTTTGTGAAGACTTCAACTTTGCTGCTAACCATAAAGGAACTATAGAATCCCAAACCAAAATGACCAATAATATTCGCTTCGGTTTGGCCTTTATATTTTTCTAAAAACTCTTCTGCTCCGCTAAAGGCAACCTGATTTAGATATTTATCAACTTCCTCGGAAGTCATACCAATACCTCTATCTGCAATGGTTAAGGTTTTTTTCTCTTTGTCTATCAAGATGTCTATTCTTAACTCACCTAATTCGCCTTTCATTTCACCAATAGAAGACAAGGTTTTTAATTTTTGAGTTGCATCTACTGCATTGCTGACAAGTTCTCTGATAAAAATGTCATGTTCACTGTATAAAAACTTTTTAATAATAGGGAAAATATTTTCCGTTTGTACTCTGATATTACCTTTTTGCATACAATATTTTATTTTGTTTATACATTTCAAATTCAATACCAAGAAGATTTTGCTGACATGATGACACAAAAAAGGGGAGCAATTATCAAGCTCCCCTTTTAGGTTAATTTATTTTCAATATAAATATTATTGAATCAGAATCTTTTTAAGAATACTAAATTCAGGATTTGCAATCTGAATAGTATAAACTCCTGGAGCAATTTTTCCAGGTAACATGAAACGATCATCAATAAAATTAACTTGAGTAATCACATCTTTTTGATACACTCTTTGACCAACACTATTATATAATTGTATTGAATAATGACCTGGTTTAACTCCACTTAAAGAAAAATGAACATTGCTTTCATGCACCAATGGATTAGAATAAATTACCAAACCTGAATTAATAGGCGCTGTGTAAAATACTTTCTCTTGTCCATAACTAATGCCATTAGAATTTTTAGCATAAGCTTTGTAATAATAATAACTGTTTTGAACCAATCCATTTAGTTTAAAACTATAATTTCTGTTAGTCAAATCATAATTACTAGCAACAACTTTTGTTCCTTGACCATTAGTGAAACCATTGATTCCACTATATTCAAAACCATACTCGTTTAATTCAGAACAAGGAATATCAATAATGTTACCGTTTAATACTGCACTATTATTTTTTATTGAATCAGCATCACTTGTAAATAAAACTATTGGACCAGCTAGACATGTAATACCAGTACCAACAACTGCAATGGTTACTGGACTAGAAAGACCTCCTCCAGAAATTGTAACGTTTCCTGTTTTTAAGCCTGGACTTTGTGGAGTAAATCTTACATAAATTGAAGAAATATAGCTAGCAGTAGTATAGCTTGAAGTAGTAGTTGCTCCCCAAGTAGTGTTATCATTAGACACTTGAAAATCTGTACTTGGAGCAGAAATATTTAATACTCCTGGAACACCTGATAAGTTCGATCCATTTAAATTAACTGTTTGAGCATTAGAATTTGTAGCTACTTGTATAGTACCGAAGTCTGCAATTGCAGATGCAGTAAGAGTTGGAGTACCTGGAGCAACACCTGTACCTCTAACATTTACATTAACTGTTGTTGAAATTCCACCACCGTCAATTGTAACTAAACCTGTTTTTAAACCTAATGTTTGTGGAGTGAATCTTACATATACTAAGGTTGCTGCCAATGTAGCTGAACTATAAGTTACGCTTGCAGTTGATCCCCATGTGGTGTTATCACTTGATACTTGGAAATCTGTATTTGGTGCTGTAACAGTAATTGTTCCTGGTGCGCCTGTTAAATTTGACCCTCTTAAAGTGAAAGATTGTGATGTTGAATTGGTTAATACAACTACGTTTCCAAAATCATTTACAGTTGTTGCAGTTAATGTTGGATTGGTTGGTTGATTTCCGCAAATATTTACAGGCGATGCGCTGTTTCTCGGAGCGGGTGCACCCAATGTGAAGTCTGCGCTATTATTATTGGTATCATCACAACCATTGTTGTTTCTGAATGCAGCATTTGCAGCATCTAAAGCTGTAACTGCAGCACTTCCTTCAAAACATAAAGATGTTCCATAGCCAACTAAATCTACAACACTAGATGTAATTGTACAGGCTGTTAATGAAAATGTATCACTTACTAATGCAACGCGACCATTTGAAGCACTCATTGAAATTGCAGGATTGGCAACATAATCTGGTGTTGGCAATGCAACGCCATTGGTTACACCCGCTGCACTCATCTGTACCAAATAATATCCGCCAGCTGCAATAGTTGCTGTCGGAAGTTTTGCCTTACCACTCCATGTGGCTGTTCCTGTTGCTGAATAATATTGTACTGAATAATTTGATATTGTTTGTGCTGTAGTTCCGTTATTATGTAACTCTACATAATCAGCATTGTATGGTGCACCTGCGTTACCACCTGCTCCATAAACCTGACTAATCACAATTGTTGAAGTTGTTGGATTTACATCAACGCCAGTTCCACTAACCGATACAGTTACTGAAGTAGAAATTCCACCACCGTTTATTGAAACGCTACCAGTTTTTAATCCCACTGTTTGTGGAGTGAATCTTACATACACTAAAGTTGAAGCTAATGTAGCGGTAGTATAATTTACACTTGCAGTTGATCCCCATGTTGTGTTATCACTCGATACTTGGAAATCTGTGCTTGGTGCTGTAACAGTAATTGTTCCTGGTGCACCTGTTAGGTTTGATCCTGATAATGTGAAAGATTGTGATGCTGAATTTGTTAATACAACTACGTTTCCAAAATCAGATATAGTTGTTGCTGTTAATGATGGATTTAAAACATCAACTCCTGTTCCACTAACCGATACAGTTACTGCTGTAGAAATTCCACCGCCGTCAATTGTAACCGAACCTGTTTTTATACCCAATGTTTGTGGAGTAAATCTTACATAAACTAAAGTTGAAGCTAATGTAGCGGCAGTATAATTTACACTTGCAGTTGGTCCCCATGTTGTGTTATCACTTGATACTTGAAAATCTGTGCTTGGTGCTGTAACAGTAATTGTTCCTGGTGCACCTGTTAAATTTGATCCAGATAATGTGAACGATTGTGATGCTGAATTTGTCAATACAACTACGTTTCCAAAATCAGATACTGTTGTAGCTGTTAGTGTTGGATTAGTTGGTTGTGCACCACAAATATTTACAGGAGATGCGCTGTTTCTCGGAGCGGGTGCACCTATTGTGAAGTCTGCACTATTATTATTAGTATCGTCACAACCATTGTTGTTTCTGAATGCTGCTCTTAAAATACTTAAAGTATCAGTAGGAGCAGTTTCAAAACATAAAGTTGCTGCACCATACCCTACTAAATCAATTATATTGTTTGTTGAAGGACAACCATTCAATGTTATTGTATCACTAACTAATGCTACTCTGCCGTTTTTACCAGACATAGAAATTGTTGGAACTGATATATAATCTGGTGTTGGCAATGCAACGCCATTGGTAACACCAGCTGAACTCATCTGTATTAAATAATATCCGCCAGCAGCAATAGTCGCTGTTGGAAGTTTTGACTTACCACTCCATGTTGCAGTTCCTGTTGCTGAATAATATTGAACTGAATAATTTGTTAATGTTACGGCTGTACTTCCATTATTGTGTAACTCTACATAATCCGCATTATACGGCGCTCCTGCGTTACCACCTGCTCCATATACTTGACTAATCACAATTGTTGAAGTTGTTGGACTAACATCTACCCCTGTTCCACTAACCGATACAGTTACTGCTGTAGATATTCCACCACCGTTTATTGAAACGCTACCAGTTTTTAATCCCACTGTTTGTGGAGTAAATCTTACATAAACTAAAGTTGAAGCTAATGTTGATGAACTATAACTTACACTTGCAGTTGATCCCCATGTTGTGTTATCACTCGATACTTGGAAATCTGTGCTTGGTGCTGTAACAGTAATTGTTCCTGGTGCACCTGTTAGGTTTGAGCCTGTAAGTGTGAATGATTGTGATGCAGCGTTTGTTAATATCACTACGTTTCCAAAATCAGCAACAGTTGTTGATGTTAATGATGGATTTAAAACATCAACTCCTGTTCCACTAACCGATACAGTTACTGCTGTAGAAATTCCACCTCCATTGATTGTAACACTTCCTGTTTTTAATCCCACTGTTTGTGGGTTGAATCTTACATACACTAAAGTTGAAGCTAATGTAGCGGCAGTATAATTTACACTTGCAGTTGATCCCCATGTTGTGTTATCACTTGATACTTGAAAATCTGTGCTTGGTGCTGTAACAGTAATTGTTCCTGGTGCACCTGTTAAGTTTGAGCCTGTAAGTGAGAATGATTGAGATGTTGAATTTGTTAATACTACTACGTTTCCAAAATCAGATAAAGTTGTTGCTGTTAATGATGGATTAGTTGGTTGTGCGCCACAAATATTTACTGGAGACGCGCTGTTTCTCGGAGCGGGCGCACCCAATGTAAAGTCTGCGCTGTTATTATTTGTATCGTCACACCCATTATTATTTCTAAATGCTGCATGCACAGAATCTAATGCTGCAACTGCCGCGCTTCCCTCAAAACAAATTGATGTACCATAACCCACTAAATCTAATATGCTTGATGTGCTGTTACATGCTGTTAATAATATTGTATCACTTACTAATGCAACGCGACCATTTGTTGCACTCATTGAAACGACAGGACTAGCAACATAATCTGGTGTTGGCAATGCAACGCCATTGGTAACACCGGCTGCACTCATTTGTACTAAATAATATCCTCCAGCTGCAATAGTTGCTGTTGATATTTTTGCCTTACCGCTCCATGTAGCAGTTCCTGTTGCTGAATAATATTGTACTGAATAATTTGTTAGTGTTTGTGGAGTACTTCCATTGTTATGCAATTCCACATAATCAGCATTATAAGGTGCTCCTGGATTACCACCTGCGCCATACACCTGACTTATAACTATTGTTGAAGTAGTTGGGTTTACATCAACTCCTGTTCCACTAACCGATACAGTTACTGCTGCAGAAATTCCTCCTCCATTGATTGTAATATTGCCAGTTTTTAAACCCACCGTTTGAGGAGTAAATCTTACATATAATA
>CANGGD010000041.1 GCA_947453295.1 Chitinophagaceae bacterium
ATCTTTTTGAGGTTGGGATTTAAATAACTTGATTAGTAAGAACTACAGATTTGCTAGAATAGTAAAAATGAGGGTTAACGAAAATATCTATAAGAATAGATTTATTTTTTAAACCTATCAATGAAATTAAAATTGAAAATGAAAAAGCCTATTAAAAAGCTATTTGATCCTTTACCACACGAACAGAAAATCCATACGTCTTTGGTTTTGTAAGATATTGTGAACAGTCGCAATTGTACTGTAAATATTTGAAATATGGCCAAGGCGTACCTGAGCCTGTTGTAGTCGTTGATGTCCAAAAACACCCTTTCATACCCGAATCAGAAAAAGCTCCGCAGTAGTCTCGTTTACCTACCGTGCTACGCAGCCAATTTTATTGGAATGCAAATATAAGGCAATATCTAATTTCTCCCAAACTATGCCCCTGCTAAAAAACTTTCGTGGATATAATCCACCACTTTTTCAAAACTATTAGTTTGGTTATATATGCCAATCTGCTTATCTGATCCGGTGCCATCAGTAATAATTTTTTTCACCTGATTTATAGCAGTTGCGCTTCCCAAATGAGGCACTACATCATCAATAAAATTTAATAACTCAAATAACAATGTCTTAGTTTCTACCTCTTCCTCCTTACCAAAATCTATTAATTTACCATCAATACCATATCGGCTTGCTCTAAACTTATTTTCGTTGATTAATGCCCTGCTATATTTAATGAAATTTAAATTTTGTGAACGAAGTTTATACAACTTTGCACATATCGCCTGAAACAGCGCTGTAATAGAAATGGTTTCTTGTATTGTTAATGGAATGTCGCAAATTCTGAATTCTACGGTATTAAAAATTGGATGAACCCTCAAATCCCACCAAATTTTTTTTGCATTATCTATACAATTCGTTTTAATAAGCATCTTGATGTAATTATCATAATCTTCAATGCTATTATAAGTATCTGGTATGCCTGTACGAGGAAACTTTTCAAAAACTTTTGTTCTGTATGATTTATAACCGGTTACCCTTCCTTCCCAAAATGGCGAGTTGGTACTCAATGCAAATACATGTGGTAAAAAATATCTGGCACTGTTTGCTATATGAATGGCCATATCCCTCGACTCCATGCCCACATGTACATGCAAACCAAAAATTAAATTACTTCTTGCTGCATCCTGAAATTCATTTACGATTTCATTATACCGGGCATGCTCTGTTATCAATTGCTTTTGCCAATGACTAAATGGATGCGTACCGCTTGCCCCTACCCTAAACCCTAGTTCATCTGCAATTCCTGAAATGTTTTTTCTTAATGATGCCACGTCCTCAAAAGCCTCATCCACATTATTGCATATATCCGTACCCACTTCTACAACTGCCTGATGCATTTCCGCCTTCACTTTGTCTTTAAAAATCTTTTGCCCTTCTATTACAATTTTTTGTTCATGACTTTTCAGTTCCCTACTAATAGGATCTAATACCATGTATTCCTCTTCCACTCCTATTGTAAATTGTTTGTAATTAATGGCAGCCATCTTTTTATATTATTCTCAAATATATTTTTATGTACCCAATAAAAAAAATAAAGAAATATTATAGTTGTTCTTTTATCAATAAGTCTACTACCAAACGAGCATTATCTGCATAATCAACTTCAATTATATTAGTATCAATTGTCCAATTTCTTATTTTTTCTAGATTTTTTTTTGATAATTTATCTATGACAGGCACACCCATTTTTTGCAGAGCCGCTGAATTGCATTGTTGTTCATATTGTCCTCGCATAGGTATCACCATTAATTTCTTTTTTAAGAAAAGCGCCTCGGCGGGAGTCTCAAATCCTGCTCCACATAAAACACCTATACTATTCAACATACTGTTTACAAAATCATTATTATTAACAGGTCGTATGTTTATGTTTTTTGTTTTCTTTTCTGTATTTGTATGCTTGCTAAAAACCTCCCAATAAACTCCTTCTATTCTGCTTAAAATATCTATGATTAATTGATCTCCATAAGCTGGTAAATAAACTGTATAATGTTTTCCTATAGTTGTGTTTGAATTTCTGATGTGATTTCTTATAACTGGAGTAAATATACTTTTATCGTAAGATTGAAAATGAAAAGCATAAGCATAATTTACAGGGGCATAATGTTGTAAAATATATTTTCCTATAAAATCAGATTTTTGTGGTTTTGGTGAATGAATATTACTAACCGCAGCCTGATGACTTAGCCCTATACATTTTTTTTTATTGAGTTTGCAAGCCCATGCACTTATAGGTTCAAAATCACTGATCACTAAGTCATATTGTTTGATTGGAAACGATTTTATGTCTTTATAAAGCTGACGCAAATTACTTCGTTTAAAAGTTTGCCATAAATCTATTCCACCTCTTTTGCCAAATACAAAACTTAATCCACTCATTTTGTATTTGATGGGATAATTCAATTCTACATCCGCTTGAATACCACTTACTAAAATATCCAATTCACCCTTTTCTAACAAAATAGGAATAATATCTCTCCCTCTACTAATATGACCATTTCCTGTTCCTTGTATTGCATATAGAATTTTCATTAAAAAATAGATTGTGTTGATTCGTAATGAAGATAATTCATACGTTGGACAAAGTTTTCCTATTGGGAAGAATTAAAAACTTATTTGAATTTTTATTGCATTTTATTCATGTTAAACTCATCAAACATTTTTGTAAAAAGCTGTTGAGTACTTAAGCTTGATTCATCTTCTTCATTTTCTGAAATGTCTTCTAATTGCGCTTCCTCTTGATGCTGATAAATTGACCATTTGCTATCTACATATTCTAAAGCAGTTAAATTTTCTATCCAATCACCACTATTTAAATATGTTATTTCACCTTCTGCATTTTTGATACTTCTAATTTCAGGTTGATGAATATGCCCACACACAACAAAATGATAGCCATTTGCAATAGCAATATCTGCGGCCGTTTGTTCAAACTGATTAATAAATTTTACAGCGCCCTTTACACTGTTTTTTATTTTTTTGGAGAGAGAGATTTTGCCTTTTTTGAAAATTTTCTCAGAAATAAAATTAAAAAAACGATTAATTAAAATGAGTGTGTCATATCCAATAGCACCCAATTTTGCTAACCACTTACTATGTTGCATTGTAACATCAAAAACATCTCCATGAAAGAACCAAGCTTTTTTATTACCATCAATTTCAAGTAATACCTTGTTTACAATCTTTAATCCGCCAATTTCAAACCCTACAAATTTTCTGAGCATTTCATCATGATTACCTGTAACATAATACACCTCAACTCCTTTGCTCACCCATCCCAAAATGTATTTTATAATCTTCATGTGAGACTTTGGCCAGTACCGCTTACTAAACTGCCAAATATCAATAATGTCTCCGTTTAAAATAACAATGTTTGGTTTTATAGATTTCATGTAATGCAGTAATTCTTTAGCATGACATCCATAAGTTCCAAGATGAACATCCGACAGTACCAATATGTCTAACTTACGCTTTTTAGCGTTTTCCATAATCTATACAAATATTTAATATAAAACTAAAGTTAATTAGTTTCCTTCCTGAATTTACAAATAGTATATTAAGAAATTGAGAACATTTTCGCCAATAATAATATCTTAAAGGCAAACACCTGCAAAAACTTCGAGCATTTTTTGTAGAAAATTAGAATCAACTAGCCAAATTACTTGATTACGTTAAAGAATAAAGTATTAAATAAAAATATTTTGAAACCTATACACAAACAAAAGTCTATTTCGGAATTTTAAAAAGACAAGTAGAGGCTATCCTATTTGATCATATTTTTTGAAGAAATTAAATCTACTTTTTTATCAAATTTCATTCATGATTTCATATACTTTTTTAGAAATCTCACTTATCACTTTGGGCAGCTTTTTCATTTCGTTTCCTTTAGTCATTACCGTTAATATATAAGGCTTTCTCCCACAATAAACAATTGCTGACTCACTAAATTGAGGCGCATTGTTAAAACCACCCTCTCCAAATTTATGTGACACCTCACAATTGGATGGCAAACCACTCACTAATCCTTCCTTAAATACACTTTTATTTAATAACGATAAACATTTCTCCGAATCATCGGGACCCAGATATGATGCGTTATATAATTCCTTTAAAAAAATAGAAAAATTGTTGGCAGTCATTGGATATGATGATGCCTTAAAATCAGGAGCTTGTAAGCCAATATCAGTAAATACTTTTACAAAAGTGTTCTTGTCAATATTTTCATTTAATAAAATGGTGGCGTTGTTGTCTGAGTATACAATCATGTAATCCAATAATTCTCTGATTGTATAAGATTTCCCTAATTCAATTTGCTTCGAATTAAATGTAGTGGATTTGTCTGTTACCCTTACATGATCGAATACAATTTTTTTATCCAAAATTCCGGGATCTTTTTCTTTCATTTTATAATATGCAATCAGCTCAGGTATTTTCATTAACGACCCTGGGCTGTATTGCTCTTCTTCATTAATGGCAATCCATTGTGCTGTGGAAAATTCTCTTAAATATACTGAAGCTGTTGTGATATTTCCATTAAGCTTGTTTTCATTTATAACTGATTCTATTGAAGGCTTATATTGAGTTAAATTGATTGACTCGCATGTTGGTTCTGCATATAGAAGTGGCTTAATAAACTGATACCCACTCAACCTTTTGATATTTAATCCGCAAGAGTTATCCTTAACTACAACCTCAGTATTGGTTTTATTGATTCGATTAATAAAATAATTATACCCTATTAAACAAATGACAGATGGTAAGGCAAAAGCTAGTAAAACATAATACAGTGGCACTTTCTTGATTAGCATATTTTCATTTTTAAATTAATGGTCAAATCTATATGAAATAAATAAATTAAATTCAGTAATTTTATTTTATTAACTTTTTTTTGATGCTTTACTCGGTGAATTATAATTAAAAACTTTCAATACAACTTACCCAATCATCCAGAATTAATATATCATGAAGATTAAAGTATTTTCACTCATTCTTCTTTCCCTTTGCATTACTTTTTTTTCTAGTTCAAAAGACAAAATAGCTTATGACTGTTCTTCTATCTCTTCAAGTTTAACAAAAGCTACTTCTAATGTATCAATTTCAAAGCTTGTTCGTTTTCAAATTAGAAAAACAACAAGCAGTGACAGATTAAATATTGATGATATTGACTTTCATGAATACTTGAATTTCAGTACGAGAGATGATAACATGGCAATGGGAAATCCATCAAATGCTACTACTACAGCTTCCAATATCAATAATTATTTGATGGCAAAACCTCAATTTTCTTTGTCTTATAATAATTCTAAAGGCATCCCCAATTGGGTAAGTTGGCATTTAAGTTCAGCTTGGAAAGGAAGCGCTTTGAGGAGTAATTGTTTTGCAGTTGATAAAAGTTTGCCTTCCAGTTTTTATCAAGCAGTTACAACGAGTTACTCACATTCAGGATTCGATAGAGGTCACATGTGTCCTTCAGAAGACAGAGACTTTAGCATTGCTGACAACACAGCTACATTTTTAATGACTAATATGATTCCTCAGTCACCCAAATTAAACAGAGTAACTTGGGTAGCACTGGAAAAATATTGCAGAACCCTAATCTCTGCTGGAGATGAATTATACATTATCTCAGGGGGTAATGGAAGCGGTGGATCTGGTTCTAATGGAGGCACTACAACAACAATGGCTTCCGGTAAAATTTCTGTTCCTGCCACTTGCTGGAAAATAATTGTTGTTTTGCCCAATGGGATAAATGATGTTTCAAGAGTTTCAACTACCACAAGAATTATTGCTGTTAATATGCCCAATACTCAAACTGTTAATACGCTTCCTTGGTATAATTATAGAGTGTCAGTTGATCATCTTGAAGCTTTACTAGGGTATGACTTTCTAAGTAATGTACCTTTAAATATTCAAGCAGCCATCGAATCTACTGTTGACATTGGTCCAACCAATTAATATATCTAAAAAATCATAAACGCATACCCTCCCATCTCACCCAAAAGTTTTTTTTTGTTAATTCTGTGCTTAGGATTATATAAAATCAAAACATAAGTATATTTGCGACACTTAATTAATAAAAATTATGACATACAAAAAAATAAACACCCTAACCGGATGGATTGTTTGCATTATTGCTTGCACTGTGTATTTACTTACAAAAGAAGCCACTGGAAGTTTGTGGGATTGTGGAGAGTTTGCATCCAGTGCATATAAAATTCAAATTCCTCATCCTCCAGGGGCGCCATTATTTGTATTAATTGGGAGAATTTTTATGATTCCCTTTGGGCCTCATGATGCCATTAAAGGCTTAAATACAATGAGTGCATTGGCTAGTGGATTTACCATTTTATTTTTATTTTGGTCTATTACCCATTTTGCCCGTAAAATTGTTCAAAAAGATGGGCTGCCTCTTGATAATGGCAAAATAATTGGAATTATGTCTGCAGGTATCGTTGGCGCTTTGGCTTATACTTTCTCAGATTCTTTTTGGTATAGTGCTGTTGAAGGCGAGGTTTATGCAATGTCTTCATTTTTTACAGCCGTTGTTTTTTGGGCAATATTAAAATGGGAACAAGCAGTTACAGAAGAAATAGAACAAGGCATTAAAGGCAACTTTACAAAAGCAGACAGATGGATCATTCTTATTTTCTATCTAATGGGTTTATCTATTGGTGTTCACTTACTAAACTTATTAACCATTCCTGCAATTGTAATGGTTTATTATTTCAAAAGATATAAGCCAACTTTCAAAGGAACTATCATTGCTTTTTTAATTGGATGTGTAATTACTGGTGTAGTGCAAAAATTCGTAATTCAATCCAGTATTGTATTAGCAGGAAATATGGATATTTTCTTCATCAATAGTTTTGGACTTCCATTCTTTAGTGGATTTGCTTTTTGCTTCGTTTTTTATTTTGCATTGTTTTTATTTGGATTAAGAATTGCCGAAAAAAGAAACTGGAACTTTTTAAAATTAGGTCTTTGGTCAAGCATGTTTATGTTGATGGGATACTCTACCTATTTCACAACACTTATTAGAAGTAATGCTAACCCAAGCGTAGATATGTTTAATGTAGATAACCCAGTTAGTTTGGTTGGATATGTTAGTAGAGAACAATATGGCGATTACCCCTTATTGTTTGGACAAGATTTTACGGCTCAAATTGTAGATGTAAAAACATCTGATAAATATATTAAGTCGAAAGACAAATACGAGAAGAATGGTAAAAAAGTTGAGTACGTTTATGCAGATGGAGACAAACACTTTTTTCCTAGAATGTGGGATGCAAGTAATGATCAAGGTCATGCTGATTATTATGCAAGCTGGGCTGGAATTTCAAAAGATAAAGATGGTAATTGGGAAAGGGCCCCTACTATGGCTGAAAACATAGGCTTCTTTTTCAGTTATCAAATCAATTGGATGTACATGCGTTATTTCTTGTGGAATTTTGCTGGTAAACAAGATGATGTAGAAGGAACATCTATGGGTAATGTAAGAGATGGGAATTGGAAAACAGGCATTGGGTTTTATGACAATCTGAGATTAGGAAATCAATCCATGATGCCAGATGCCATGAAAAACAACAAGGCTAACAATAAATTGTACATGTTACCTTTAATCTTAGGAATTATAGGTTTGATCTATCAATACAAAAAAGAGAAAAACGATTCATTGGTATCCATATTACTTTTCTTCTTTACAGGATTAGCTATTTGTATTTACTTAAATCAACCAGGCAATCAACCGCGTGAACGTGATTATGCTTATGTAGGCTCATTCTATGCATTCGCCATTTGGATTGGTTTAGGTGTTCTGTATATTAAAGATTTAATTTTTGGATTCTTGAAAAACAATGTAACTGCAGGATTAATTTCTGGAGTTGTATGTTTATTAGCTGTGCCTGTTTTAATGGCTAATGAAGAATGGGATGATCATGATAGAAGTGAAAAAACAATTGCAAGAGATTTAGCTATTGATTACCTGGAAAGCTGTCCAAAAAATGCTGTCTTAATTTCATTTGGTGACAACGACACCTATCCTTTATGGTATGCTCAAGAAGTTGAGGGTATAAGACCAGATATCAGAGTTATTAATAGTAGTTTATTAGGTACCGATTGGTATATCAACCAATTAAGATACAAAGTGAATGAAAGCGATCCTATTGATCCAATATGGCCTGCAGAAAGTATTGAAGGTTCTTTAAGAGATATTGTAAGATACAATCCAAATACAACGGGAGTTGATGCAAATCAATCAATGGATTTATATACAATGATGAAAGATTATGCTGGAAGCGATGATCCAAATAAAGGAGCTGTAACAAATGATGGTGAAGCAATAAATACCTTCCCTACTCAAAATGTTTTCATCCCTGTTGATTCTGCAACCGTATTAGCAAATGGAACCGTTAACAAAAATGATGTAATTGCAAAGAATGTATCATTCAAAATCAACAAATCTTATCTATACAAAAATGATGCTGCCATTTTAAATATCATAGCTGCTAATAAGTGGAAGAGACCAATTTGCTTCACTTCGCCATATGGCGAATTAGGATTTGATAAATATCTTCGCCAAGATGGGATGACTTATCGTTTAGTTCCTGTTGAAAACCCTGGTGTTAACCAAGATTGGGTAATTGATAAAATGCTGCACAAATTTGCATTTGGCGGTGCAGACAAAAAAGAAGTTTATTTTGATGAAGAAAACCGCAGACATTTAACAGGTCTTCGTTTGGCCTACGCTCAGGTAGCTGGCTCATTAGCAGAGGCAGGAAGAAAAGCAGAAGCAAGACAACTACTTAACAAATGTGATTCTATGTTAAACGAATCAAATGTTCCATATGCACTTCTCGGTCGTTTTCAACAACACAACCAAATTAGTTTGCAATTTTTATATGCTTGCTACAAATCAGATGACGAAAAATTAGCAGCAAAAGTTAGCGCTATACTAAAAAAAGATGTTTCTCAACAAGCTGCTTACTATCAGTCATTGCCAGATAATATGAAAGAATCTCTTTCCCAAGAGGAAGAAAGAAACAACCAGATAATGCAATCCATTTCGCAATTGGAACAACAATTTAAAATGATGAAAGAGCAAATGAATGCTCCTGGTAATGTAAAAACTGAGAAAGCTTCAACAGATACAGCAAAACCTTAATAGTATAATCTCTTATTTATTTGTAAAGTCTCGCTAAAAACGAGACTTTACTTTTTTAAAACCTTCTTGGCTGAAATTTGTTTATTATATTGTGATGCTATTGAATTAACAAGCGAATACAAATGAACAGTATATTTTTTTCAAAATACAATCCTCAAGAAAACGATAAAAGTGGTTTTGAAAAGCTGCTAGAAATTTTCACTCAATTACTTACCTACACCAATGGAGATTTTAATGAAGCAATTCAATGGCTAACCGAATTAGATAAAGAATATAATCTTACAAATGAAGAGTATGGTATTGGAGATTTTATTGAAGACCTAAAATCAAAAGGTTATATCGATGAAAATAATCAAACTGGAGAAATTAAGATTACATCTAAAACAGAACAAACAATTCGTAAGAAAAGCTTAGAGGAGATTTTCGGGAAAATAAAAAAATCTAAGCAAGGAAATCATCAAACCTTTAAAGCGGGAATGGGTGATGAAATTAACCCTGAAACAAGACCCTTTCAATTTGGCGACACAATGGAGCAAATTGATTTCACAGCTTCGATAAGAAACGCGCAAGTGAATCATGGAATAGATAGTTTTAGCATGAACGAAGGCGATCTTGAAATTAGAGAAACCGATTTCAAAGCTCAAACTTCTACCGTATTGATGATTGATATTTCTCACTCTATGATTCTGTATGGTGAAGACAGAATTACTCCAGCAAAAAAAGTTGCCATGGCTTTGAGTGAATTAATTAAAACTAAATATCCAAAAGACACCTTAGATATTTTAGTTTTTGGGAATGATGCCTGGAGCATTGAAATTAAAGACCTACCCTATTTACAAGTGGGACCATACCATACAAATACAGTTGCAGGATTAGAACTAGCTATGGAATTATTGAGAAAAAGAAAAAACCCTAACAAACAAATTTTTATGATAACAGATGGGAAACCTACCTGTTTAAAACAAGGCAAGAATTATTACAAAAATAGTTTTGGAATTGATCGCAAAATTTTAAATCGTTGTATGAGTTTGGCTACACAATGTAAAAAATTAAAAATACCAATCACTACTTTTATGATTGCAAGTGATCCTTACCTGCAAAAGTTTGTACAGGAATTTACAGAAGCCAATAATGGAAAAGCTTTTTTTGCAAATCTTGACAGACTCGGTGCATTCATTTTTAAAGATTTCGAAAGCGGCAGAAACAAAACCATGTTATAAATTATTATCCAATTAAAAAATATTAAAAAGAAAAAAGAAAATGACCAACATAAAAACGTTAGGCGAATTAAAGAAAAGCGGATGGGTTTCTTGTTCTATCAGAGATGAAATCAGAAATAATCTTATTAAAAAAATACAATCAAAAGAAAATCCATTCCCAGGAATATTGGGATATGAAGACACCGTAATTCCAGATACAGAAAGGGCGCTATTAAGTAAGCACAATATCCTTTTTTTAGGGTTAAGAGGACAAGCCAAAACAAGAATGGCCAGACAAATGATAGAATTATTAGACGAGTATATTCCAATTGTAGAAGGAAGTGAAATCAATGATGACCCATTTCATCCTATTTCAACTTTTGCAGTTGAACTGATTAAAGAAAAAGGAGACAACACTCCTATTAATTGGCTGCATAAATCTCAACGATATGGTGAAAAGTTAGCTACTCCCGATGTGAGCGTTGCTGATTTAATCGGCGATATTGATCCCATTAAAGCGGCAAATTTGAAATTGAGTTTTGCTGATGAAAGAGTTTTGCATTACGGAATCATACCCAGAAGCAACAGAAGCATTTTTGTAATTAATGAACTACCCGATTTACAAGCGAGAATACAGGTTTCTCTGTTTAATATATTAGAAGAAGGCGATTTACAAATCAGAGGATTTAAATTAAGACTGCCGCTTGATATTCTTTTTGTGTTTACAGCTAACCCAGAGGATTATACGAATAGAGGCAGCATTGTAACTCCTTTAAAAGACAGAATTCAAAGTCAAATATTAACCCATTATCCGAAATCAGTAGAAACATCATTAGCTATTACTTCGCAAGAATCAAATAAGATACAACCTCAACAAGAGTCAGTTGTTGTAAGCGACTTGATATCTCGATTAATTGAGCAAGTGTCATTTGAAGCAAGAAACAGTGAGTTGGTAGATAAAAAAAGCGGTGTAAGTGCAAGACTTACGATTTCTGCATATGAAAATGCAGTGAGTGCTGCAGAACGAAGATGTCTTATCAATCAAGAAAAAAATACTCAAGTTTGGATTAGTGATTTAACGGGCATCATCCCTTCAATAACAGGAAAAGTTGAATTGGTATATGAAGGTGAACAAGAGGGCCCTTATCAAGTTGCATATAATCTTGTGGAAAAATCTATAAGAAGCTTATTTGTAACATACTTCCCAAATCCTGAACTTTCTAAGAAAAAGAAAAATAAAGAAACTCAAAAAATTGAGAACCCATATCAATCAATAATTAAATGGTTTGATCAAGGCAATCATTTGAATATTTTTCTTGAAACAAAAGATGCGGATAAAATTTTAATGCTTTATAAAGTTGATGGGTTATATGCTCTTGTTAAAAAGTCTTATCCTAATCTAACTGAAATGGAAAGCGCGCTATTGATGGAATTTGTTTTACATGGACTAGCAGGGTATTCATTGATCAGCAAAAAAGTATTAGATGGAAAAATCGAATTCAAAGACTTAATGGGAAGCATGTTGAACATGAATACGCAACACTTCTCTGAAGAAGATTTTAACGACAACGACTTTAATTAGGAACTAAAAAGAATATCAGAAAATATTGACTTCTCTGTGAAGGAAAATGTCGAATTTTTGATGTACCGATTCCATAATTTTTTCACTCAAGGAAAAAATATCAATTCCTTTTGCATGTCCGTAATTGACCAAAACTAATGATTGCTTATCATAGCAACCTGCATCCCCTTCCCTGTAACCCTTCCATCCACATTGTTCAATTAGCCAACCAGCAGCGACTTTCACTGTATCATCAGATTTAGAATACCCCACTATATCAGGAAAATATTTTTTCAAATTATTGAAATGAGTTGATGAAATTTCCGGATTTTTAAAAAAGCTTCCCGCATTTCCAATGATTTTGGGATCTGGTAATTTACTGGTACGAATGTTCATCACCGCTTTTGCTATGGATTGTATTGAAACATCTTGAACATTCATTTTTTCCAATTCTGCTCCTATGGCTCCGTAAGAAATATTGTAATGAGGAGTTTTATTCAATCTGTAAGTAACGGATGTGATGATGAATTGATTTTTGTATTTATTTTTAAAAACACTTTCTCTGTAATCAAATGCACAATCCTTGTGATGAAACGTAACAAGATTTTTATCTTGCATACTAACGGCTTCGAGTGAATGAAATACATCTTTAATTTCAACTCCATACGCTCCAATATTCTGCATAGGTGAAGCGCCAATATTACCGGGTATCAAAGCCAAATTTTCAACGCCGGAATAATTATTTTCGATGCAGTACATAACGAATTGATGCCAATTTACCCCTGCGCCTACTTTTATGTAAACATGTTCCTCATCTTGATTCAACAGTTCAATTCCTGGAATTTCATTCTTTATTATAAGAGCCTCTATATTTGAAGTGAATAATACATTACTTCCTCCGCCCAAAATTATTTTTTCATGATTGATGCATACTGGATCTAATAAAACATCTTGTATATCTTCAACACTTTTAACTGCAGCAAAATATTTTGCTGTAACATCCATACCAAAAGTATTGTATGGCTTCAAAGATATGTTGGACGTTATATTCATTTGAAAATTTAGACTGGATCAACATTCATTACAATGACAACAGATTTATAATTCTTATTGGCTTGTAAAAGATGAAGATGATGCTGAATGGCTTTTTTATATTTAAGCGTCAATCCTGCATCTTTTGGCAATTTAATAATAATCTCCATAAGATATTGATTTCTCACTCTACCAATTATTGGTTGGGCTGGCCCCATTACAAATTGTTTGAAATCTGATCGTAAGGAGGTGGCTAAATTATTAGCAGCATTTTTTACCTTTTCATTGTCTTTATGTTTTAATGTTATAATAATCAATCGGCTAAATGGCGGATAAAAAAATTCTTTTCTATTGGGTATTTCTGATAAATACATTTTCGTATAATCATGTGCCTGCACCCATTGAATCACCGGGTGTTTAACATTCATGGTTTGAATCAACACCTTACCCTGAGATCCTTTTCTGCCTGCCCTTCCGCTCACCTGTTCCATTAATTGAAATGCCCTTTCATTTACTCTAAAATCTGCAAAACTTAATAAGCCATCCGCATCTAAAATGCCTACCAAACTAACATTATCAAAATCCAAACCTTTCACCACCATTTGTGTACCAACCAACACATCCAGCTTCTGCTGTTCAAATGATTGTATCAAAGTATCATGTGCCGTTTTTCCTTTAACGGTATCTACATCCATTCTACCAATTCTGTAATCTTTAAAATCCTGTTCTAATTGTTCTTCTATTTTTTCTGTTCCAAAATTCTTTTCTAACCAGTTGGTTGATCCGCATCCTACACAAGTAACCAGCTTCGGATAAATACTGCCACAATAATGACAATGTAATTTATTGCTGTATTTATGAACAGTTAGAGAAACATCACAGTGATTGCACTGCGGAATAATCCCACAAGTGCCGCAAATCAAATAAGGATTATACCCTCTTCTGTTTTGAAATAAAATAATTTGTTTTTTATTGTCTAGTGTTTCTTGAATGGCTTCTTTCAATTGAGGGCTTATCATTACTTTCCCTTTTTGAGCTACCTGTGTTGTATTCACAATTTCAATACAAGGAAGTTCAATACCTCCATACCTTTCATCTAAATGAACTAATCCATACTTGCCTTCTTTTGCATTGAAATAACTTTCTAAAGACGGGGTGCCGCTTCCGAGTAAAACTTTTGCATTAAATAAGGATGCATAATAAATTGCCGTATCTCTTGCATGATATCTGGGTGCGGGGTCTTGTTGTTTGAAGGATGCATCATGCTCTTCGTCGACAATTATTAAACCTAAATTATAGAAAGGTAAAAACAAAGCACTTCTTGCTCCTAACAAAACATTAATTTCTCCATTTCTTATTTTATTCCAAAGCTCCACTCTTTCTTGATCATTAAATTTGGAATGATATACAGCAATGTGGCCACCAAAATGTTTTTGCAATCGGCGAATAATCTGTGTGGTGAGCGCAATTTCTGGAAGTAAAAACAACACTTGTTTACCTTCCATTATTTGCTGTTCGATCAATTTAATATATAACAACGTTTTACCACTTCCTGTTATGCCATGCAACAAACAAACATTTTTAGATGCAAAGACTTCTTTTGTTTGATTAAGCGCTAATTGTTGTTTATTAGAAAGCTGAAAGTCTATATTGATTTCCTTTGGAGCATGTTGAATCCTGTCAAT
>CANGGD010000042.1 GCA_947453295.1 Chitinophagaceae bacterium
GTGCGCCCGTTAAGTTTGATCCTGTAATACTAAATGATCTTGAAACCGAATTTGTCAACACTGTTACACTACCAAAACCTGACACACTTGTTGAAATAATAGTTGGAGTAGTTGGTAAACTACCGCATATTGCAACTGGTGAAGCACTGTTTCTTGGTAAAGGTGCGCCTAATGTAAAGTCTGCACTGTTATTATTCGTGTCATCACAACCAAAGCTGTTTCTAAATGCTGCTGTTGTATTGCTTAAGACTCCGACAGCAGCTGTACCTTCATAACAAACTGATGAACCGTAACCCACTAAATCTACAACACTTGATGTTATTGTACAAGCTGTTAATGTTACTGTATCACTTACCAATGCAACACGACCATTTGTAGAACTCATAGAAACTGCAGGATTCGCAACATAATCTGGTGTTGGCAATGCAACACCATTGGTAACTCCGGCTGCACTCATCTGTACTAAAAAATATCCGCCAGCTGCAATCGTTGCAGTTGGAAGCTTTGCCTTTCCTGCCCATGTTGATGTACTCGTTGCAGAATTATATTGTACAGAATAATCTGTTAGTGTTTGAGGTGTACTACTAACATTATGCAACTCTACAAAATCCGCATTGTATGGTGCGCCAGCGTTACCACCTCCTCCATATACCTGGCTAATCACAATCGTGGTTGATTGCGAATAGGAAAGAAAAGACAATAACAAAAAAGCAATAGTAAAAATTTTCTTCATGACTTGGATTTATTTTTGTTTTTTACGATAATGAGGCCTCATTGTAATGAGGCCTCATTTAATAACTATTTTTAATGATGTAAATTACTGTACATCAGTTGTATTTCTTATTAAAAATTCTTTAGTAGTTCCATTATAATTTTTAGCTTGACCAGTCCAATTATGAGAACCTGTTGCTAATGGGCTTGCGCTGAACAATGCAGCTGCTGCTGTATATAAAGTAATAGAACCCGACCCGTCAGTTAATGTATTATTGCCAGAATATGTTGCATTACCTGTAGCAGTAGCATTTGAAATTTTTATTAATGACAATTCAAAATTCCCTGGATTTCCTAATGGCAAACCAATTGCTGTGTTTACTTGTGCTATTGTTTTAACTACAGGAACAACTACTCTTCCAGTTAGAAGTGGTGTTGGTGGTGTTGTAGTATTGGCCTTTACTTCCAAAGATCCTCTGTAACTTAGTAATGAATCGTTAGTAATATCAAAAGAAATTGAATCTCCAACATTGTATGATAAAGTACCTCCAAAATATACAGTTACAGCCGCACCACTTTCATCTTGTAAAATGGCTGATCCTGTCGAAATATTTTTATTAGCAGCATCTGAAGTTACTACTCCAGATATATATGATGTTGATGTAATTTTCATATCAGATGTATACATTGCTCTTAATTGTGCAATAGTCAATCTTGTTCCTGGAACTGGGTTAGTATTTCCACATCTGCTACCATAAAACTGAATGTCATTGGTATCTCTTAACATCATTTGCTTATAGGCATTTGCTGATGTAGGTGAAGTTCTTGAGATTGAATAAATTCCGATAATTGAACCATTACCACTTGGTAATTTTACACCGGCAAAATTTGAATATCCACTTGTAGTTACTTCAATACTATCTCTGGAATTACAACCAGGTGTGATATATCTGTAAATAGTGCTTTTATAATTTGATGTGTCACCATATGTGAATTGATTATTTACAACATTATATTTTGTAAATTCCATTGCATCCATTTTAATTAATTCATTCATGTAACGATCACTAAATGTAGTCCCTAATTGTGTAATGGTTGATACACTAACAGGTAATACTGGATTGTTTAATGATCCTCCCAAAATATAATTATAAGAAAGACTTGAAGGAATTCCTTGAACACTGTAAACTCCACCCACTTGAGCTTTTACTCCCAATACCATTGTTCCCTTATAATCGCCTAGTGCTAATCCTTTACATTTAATAAAAACTTTTCTACCAATAGGATAAGTATTAAACAAACTTGCACCATCAATTAATATTTGCATAGCGCCAGTTGAATCGTGAATAAAGATTTGCTTGTAAAAGTTGCCGCTTTTATCATTGGCAATTACAACGCCAGAAATTACCATATCGCTATTTATTACCTCTATAGCACCATTTACTGTATGCAAGTTTTTAATTGTTGCAATAGATGTATTCACAACAATATTAGGATCTGTTGGAAAAGGTGGTGAATCAAATTCTTTCTTACAAGAAACAAGAGTAGTCAAAGCAAATAATACTATTAATGCCGACTTGATGGAGGAGATGTTATTCATGTTGTTTTTTTTATACGTAGTTGTTTTTTATTTATTAAAATCTTAAAGCAATATTAGCTGAGAAATTAGTTCCGTAAGAATAAAATCTTTTGGAAGGAAACTTATCTAAATCTTTTCCGGCAATATCAAAACGAAGTTGTTCATAACCTCCTGAAGTAACAGAAGTATTATTGGTTATGTTGTTGATTCCTAATGATAAAACTAAGAAAGTTCTTTTACCTAATGATTTGAATTTATTATTCATTAGCCATGACTTACCGCCAAATAAATCCATTGTGAATTGTGGTTTCAATCTTGTTTGTCCTAATATTTCTCCCCATAATGATGAAGTTGGATCTATTCCACTTACAGCATTTTCTGTTCTTCTTACTGGATTATAATCTAACCACATATCATCAAAATAATTGAAATTAAGATTTACAAACCAATACTTAGTTGAACGATAATTTAAGCCCAAATTATAAGCCTGTTGCGGAGTTGGTACTCTATAATTTTTACAATAAATAATTTCATCTTTTGCAAGTAACGCAGAAGTATTATCAGCAGTAATGGTTGCTAACTGTCTTGTACTATAAGTATACTGTCCAATCGCTGCAGCAGCTGTTGTGGTAAACCCTTTAGCAACTATTACTTCAGCCCCTAGCTCCAATCCCATTTGTTCTTTTCCAATGTTGCTTAACGCATAATTTACAAATGTTCTCATTTCATCATTGTAAAATGTAAGCACATTTGTTTGGTTTTTAATAGAAGTATAATAACCTGTTGCTCTTAATTTAATTTCCGGAGCAATTAAAGCATAACCTGCTTCAACTGAACCTATTGATTCATTTTTTAAATCATCCTGAATATAATCTCTTGTTCTTGGAGCCAAATATGCATTGTCGAAAAACGGTGCTCTTGTTTCATATCTTCCGTTAATATACAAATAGTTCATTTTAGCTAATTTCAAACTAGTACCTGCTTTAAGGGCATAATTTGAAAATTGTTGTACAGCAGATTTTCCATAAGAATTATTCAAGAATAAACCTGATTTCACATTTCCCACTCTCCAAAAACTGGTAGAAGATCCTTCCCCACCTACAAAGAAATCTAGTGCTTTTAATTTTACATTGGTTTGTACCCAAGCAGAAGTTCTTTTAATATTGATATCATAATTATATCCGTATTTATCCCCTACATGTAGAATTCTATTTGGATTGTTAGCATCGTTTTGTCCGGCAAGAGAATCGGTAGGGAAATCTCTTTCTGCATACTGATTTAAGTCAACATAAAAATCTCCACCTAATAAGTCATTTAATTTTTTATAATAACTATTTTTTTGACTTTCATGTTTAAAACCAGCTGTAATGTCAACATGTGAATTAATGGTAGTAGCAAAAGTTGTGTTGAAATTATACTTGGTAGTATTAATAACTCTTTCTTCAACAACATAAACAGATCTTTTACCCGTAACATTATTTCCTGCAATTCCATTAGCATTTTTAATGGTTTCAATACTCATCTTATTGGAATTATATAAAGCATCCCAATTGATTTGACGCTTAGCAATATCGTTTTTCAACTCATCAAAAACTCTTTGTCTAACTGATTCATCTAACTGATAAGAAGGTAAATATCTGTAGTAATCTGGTCTTGGATCAGCAGCATTATACCAATCTAAACCGGTAACACTCCTATTTCCTGACATTAATGATACTGAAGTTGTAAGCGTAGATTTTGGTGTAATTTTCCACTCATCTGAAAGTATTCCTAAAGGTTGTGTGGTTTTTGCAATGCTAGAATTTCTTTTCTTTCCGTTTTGAAAACCCCAATAAGGATTATAATAATTGGTTCCTGCCAAATCTAACATTTCTTGAACAGATGAACCTTGTCTGCCCATTGTTGTTGGAGTAGCAAAACCAACAAATGAAATAATATGGTTAGGATTAATTTGTTTGTCAATACCTATAAAACCAGACCATCCATCATAGAAAGTACCGTCTGTAAAACCTTCCTCAGCCCATCTGCGAGAACCTGAAACACTATATGCCCATCCTTTGCTATTGAAACCTGTTGATTTAGTTAAGCTAAATCTGTGTACATAATTTCTGTTAGAGTTGGAATACCCAATGCTTGTTTGTTTGTATTGTTTAAATGCACGAGCATCTATAGAGGTTGACCCACCCATCGATCCAAATGAAAAACGATTAGATTGTAAACCATAAACACTTTCTTTTCGGTGTAATACGTCATTTAATCCACCCCATAAACCATAAGGTGTAAATCCATTATCTAGGTTTTCCATTGGAGCACCATTAATGTAAGTTTCAGACATATCAGCATCATACCCTCTAGCACGAAATCTTACCACACCAAAATTGTACATAGATGCAGTGATAAATGGATTTCTGCCTAAATTTAAATAACCAGAAATGTTTTGAGCACTTCCATCCTGATCGTCCGCTTCATCCAAAGAAACAACTGGAATATTATCTAACAAACTCTCTTTCCCTTCTTCGTTTACAATTGTATCTGTTGGTGAAGTTGTGATTGGTTTTGATTGAGTTTTTACCTGAGCAAAAACAGAAATAGTTGAGCAAAACACAATCATCAAAATGGCAACAACAAGAGTTAATTTCTTCATATTTTTTTGCATATTTTGATAATAGAGCGTGCAAGATAATATAATTAGTCATTATAGCAATCAAATTAAAGGTGTTTAAGAATTTTAACATATGTGCTTTTATTTAAAGGTGTTTTTTCTATAAAAAATTACATTTACCTTCGAAAAAAAAATCAATGAAAACGACCTTAAGAATTGCAGCCATTTTTCTGTTTTTTATATCAATTTCCGTACAAAAAAGTTACGCTTGGGGAAGAACAGGGCACGGATTAGTAGCAGAAGTTGCATTTAAATTTTTAGACGACTCTACTCAAAAAATAGTAAAAAAATATTTAGGGAATCTAACCATAGAAGAAGCTGCTAGTTGGATGGATGAAGAAAGAGGTAATAGTTACTATAATTTTATGCGTCCTTGGCATTATTTAGATATTGATAAGGGAGAAAAATACGCTCCAGGAAAAGAAAGAAATGTATTGTCTGTTTTACATTCTGCCATAACAGAGTTAAGAAACAGAACAACTTCTGGCCTAAGTGAAAAAGAAATACGATTCAGGATATTACTGATTTTTCATTTGGTAGGCGATTTACATCAACCCCTTCATACTGGTTATGCAATAGATAAAGGAGGGAACACAATCAGTATCAATTCTCCTTATGTTTCTGGAAATCTTCATAGTATTTGGGATACACAGATATTAGAGTTTAAGCAAATCAATTTAGACACCTGCATGACCTATGTTTCAACAATGAGTAGTGATGAAATAGCGTCGATTAGAAAAATTAATGAATTAAAGTGGATGTATGAATCTCGCAGCTATTTGGATAGAGTGTATAGTTTTGAGAATAATTTTATGGATAAAAATTATATTGATAATAATGTTGAAATTATTAAGAAGCAATTGGTAGTGGGAGGATTGAGATTAGCTAGTATTCTTGACGAGCTTTTCAATCCCAAAAACAAGGCATAATTTTTAAGTAATTAGCTATCATGATAAAAAAACTTTTTGTTTTTATTCTTCTTTTTTTCTTCATGAATAATATTTTTTCTCAAATAAAATTGGATTCAAGTTTTATTGAAAACTCAGTTGTGTTGGAAACAGCAACTGGGAAACTAATGGGCACATTAACTATTCCCACTCAATTTACCAAAGGGCCTATTCTATTAATGATTGCTGGCTCTGGACCAACAGACAGAGATGGCAATAGTATGTTGGGCGTAAAAGCCAATTATTTAAAACAAATTGCCCATGAAATTTCAAATTCAAATATTGCCTCTCTAAGATTCGACAAAAGAGGAATTGGCGCCAGTAAATTGGCTTTAACTAAAGAAGAAGATCTAAGATTTGACAACATGGTTGACGATGTAAAAGATTGGATTCTATACTTAAAAAAAGACAAAAGATTTGATCAGATTATTATTGCCGGTCATAGTGAAGGCTCTTTAATTGGTATGATTGCGGCCAAGAAATACGTTGATAAATACATCTCTATTTCGGGTCCGGGCAAGCCAGCAAATGAAATAATAAAAGAGCAATTAGAAAATCAAACTACTGCCATTAAAGAAACAGCTTTTCCAATTATTGATAGCTTGAGCCAAGGATTTCTGGTAAAAAAAGTGCACTTGATGTTATTTTCATTATTCAGACCAAGCGTTCAGCCCTATTTAATTAGTTGGTTTAAATATGATCCCGCCAAAGAAATAGCTTCATTAAACATTCCCACTTTAATAGTACAAGGTGATAATGATTTACAAGTGTCGGTAAATGATGCGGAATTGTTGTTTCAGGCTAAAAAGAACAGTAAAAAAATAATCATCCCAAACATGAACCATGTTTTGAAAATTGTAGGCAACACTAAAGAAGAGAATATAAAAAGCTACAATAACCCTAATTTGCCCGTTTCATCAGAACTAATACAAGGTATTGTGAATTTTGTAAATACTCGAAATTCAAAACTTTAATTCGCTTTTCAACTTCTTTTTGCACCCTATCTTTGCAGCATGTTAAAAGTTAGTTTACGTGGCGAACAAATGCCCGCGTCTCCCATCAGAAAATTAGTTCCTTATGCAGAAGCTGCTAAAAAGAAAGGAATTAAAGTATATCATTTAAATATTGGTCAGCCAGACATTGAAACACCTTCAATTTGTTTAGATGCTGTAAGGAATGCAAACTTCAAAGTATTAGAATATAGCCATAGTGCGGGTAATGAAAGTTATAGAAAAAAACTAGTGAGCTACTATGCAAAAAATAATATTGAAGTAACCTCCAATGAAATCATTATTACCACAGGCGGAAGTGAAGCAATATTGTTTGGCTTCATGGCTTGTTTAGATATTGGCGATGAGGTAATTATCCCAGAACCATTCTATGCTAATTATAATGGATTTGCAGTTCAAGCGGGTGTAAAAGTTATTCCCATTGGAAGCAACATAGAAACTGGTTTTGCCTTACCACCCATTGAAGATTTTGAAAAAGCAATAACACCTAAAACAAAAGCAATTGTAGTATGCAATCCAAATAACCCTACTGGCTATCTATATAGCGCAGACGAAATGGAGACACTCAAAGAAATTGTAATCAAACACAATTTATTTTTATTTGCTGATGAGGCTTACCGTGAGTTTTGTTATGGTGGCATCCACACAAGTGCAATGCATTTAAAAGGAGCGGAAATGAATGTTGTGCTAATGGATACCATAAGTAAAAGATATAGCGCTTGCGGAGGAAGGATTGGTGCCTTTGTGACTAAGAATAAAAATGTTTTGGATGCTGCGATGAAATTTGCCCAAGCAAGATTAAGTCCTCCTTATTATGCACAATTGCTTGGTGAAGCCGCAGTTGATTTGCCAGATAATTATTTTGATACTACCAAAGCAGAATATCAATTAAGAAGAGATACCATTGTATACAGACTCAATCAAATGCCAGGAGTGTTTTGTCCCAATCCGGGTGGTGCATTTTATGCTATGGCAAGATTACCAATTGATGATTGTGACAGTTTTTGCCAATGGCTTTTAGAATCTTTTTCTTACAATGATGCCACATTAATGCTTGCTCCGGCTACAGGCTTTTACAGTACTACGGGCTTAGGCAAACAAGAAGTAAGACTGGCCTATGTATTAAATGTTGAAGCCATTCACCAAGCAATGGATTGCTTAGAAATGGCTTTACAAAAATATCCTGGGAAACTTTAATTATTTTGCTCCAGGCGGACAATACATTCTGATGTAATTGGTGTACAAAGTTGATAGATGCTTAGAGGTTCCCTCTCCTTCTCTGATACTGTGTGTTCTGTTGGGATATTCCATAAATTGAAATTGCTTATTATTTTTTATCAATTCATTAATTAGCGCTTCTGCGTTACTGTAATGAACGTTATCATCTCCACTTCCATGAATCAATAAAAGATTTCCTTGCAAACCTTTTGCGTGAGTTATCACCGAGCCTTTAATAAAATCTTCCATATTTTCCTGAGGAAGGCCCATATATCTTTCTGTATAAATGTTATCATAATAAAGCAGATTGGTAACTGGAGCAATAGAAACTCCTGTTTTGAAAATATCTGGAAATTGAAACAACAAATTCAATGTTGAAGAGCCTCCACCGCTCCAACCCCAAACCGCTACTCGATCTCTATCAATATATGAATTGGATTCAATTATTTTCTTTACACCCATAGCCATATCTCTGATATTGATTTGGCCATTTCTACGATAGATGGCTTTTCTCCAGACCGCTCCTCTCAAAGCTGGAGTTCCTCTGTTATCAATAGCAACTTGTATGTAACCATCTTGACTCATATCTCCTGCATATAAAAAATTGTTGTGCGAGCCATACACATCGTTTACTGTAGTTGTAGCAGGTTCACCATATACGTATACAACCAACGGATATTTTTTATTGGGATCAAAATTGGCTGGCTTGTTCATCCATGCATCCAATACTACATCATCCAATGTTTTTATTTTCAAATATTCAACATTGATACTGCTGTCAATCTTTGGATTTTTAGGAAAAGACTTTGCTGAATTCAAAGATTTATTATCAGGCAAACTAATCCATTCTGAAATTTCTGGAGTGTTATGATTACTAAAGCTATGCTTTGCAATTTTACCTGTTGGTGAGATGGAATATTTATGCGTTCCTTTTAAATCCGATCCAGATAATGATTCAGGAGATTCATCTGCCTGTACTTTGGGATTTAATTTTACTCTGTATAAATACAATTGTGTGGAGTTGTTTGGAGATGCAGAAAAATAAATAAAATTATTAGCCTCATCTATTGCTTTTACATCATCAATATCATAATCTCCTTTAGTAAGTAAAACAGTTGATTTACCATCTCTGCTAATTTTGTATATATGTCTCCAGCCATCTTTTTCGCTAACCCAGATAAAATCTTTTTTATTGTTTATCCAACTCCAGCCAGAAGGATCATCAGCATTTAAATCAACCCAAGCCTTATCGCTTTCTGCCCAAAAAGTTGTTGCTGTTCCGCTATAGGTATTGCAATACATTAATTTACTTTCTTGTTGCTTTCTATCCAACTGTTGAATGATTAATTCATTATTATCGCTCCATTCCATTCTGGGAATATAATGTTGTCTTGAATCGCCTTCAATTTTCATCCATCTTGTTGCTGGATTATTTAAAGCGATTACTCCAATTCTAACAGGAGATGGCGCTTCACCAACTTTTGGATATTCAACTGGTATCACTCTTGAATACACTGAATCAGTTGTATTAAGCATATAATAATCTCTTATTTTATTTGCATCAACTTGCCAGTATGCAATTTGTTTGCTATCAGGCGACCATCTAAATCCATCTCTGCAACCAAACTCTTCTTCATACACCCAATCAAAAGTCCCATTGATCATTTTTCTAGAACCGTCTGAAGTAAGCTTCTTAATATTTCCATTCAATAATTCTTCATCATAAAGATTATGCTCACTCACATAAGCCACATGTTTCCCATCGGGAGAAAATTTTGCAAACATTAATGATTGAGATGGAAGTCCTTTTCCTAATTGAGTCAGACTATTTTTTGCAAGATCTAAAATCCAATAGTCGCCTCTGGTGTTATACCTCCAAACCTTAGCAGTATTAGCATAGAGCAACACTTTCGAATTATCAGAATTAAAATAAAAAGCATCTAATTTCAATGGGCTACTCGCTCCGATAGGAATCAATTGGTCTTTCTTAATGATTACCGTTTGTGCATCTGTTTTAGGATCAACTTTTGATATATTACCCTCTGATATTTTGTAGTATGACATTCCATCAGCAGTCCAGTTAATTCCACGTTTTTGAGCAAATGAAAACTGAATGGTTATGAGTAAAATTGAGAAAAAAACAAATTTTAAAACTTGCATGATAGATTGGTTGAATTTGAATTAATATTATGAATCTAAAATAAGCAATAACTGAAACATAAACATATAAGTAGCTTTAAAATTCTACTTATTTTTGAATCAACATGGAAAAAGAAAAACTAAGAATTGATAAATACTTATGGGCTATCAGAATTTTTAAGACAAGAAGTCTGGCAGCAGAGGCCTGTGATAAAGGAAAAATAAAATTCAATGGAAGTGCGGTTAAAGCATCAAAATCAGTGATGTTGAATGATGAATACGAAATTAAAACCCCCGATAAAAAATGGGTGATTAAAGTTGTTGATTTGTTATTTAGTAGGATGAAATATGCAGAAGCTATAAAATATTATATTGACATTACTCCAACTGAAGAAATAGATAGAATTAAATTTGAAGCCGCTGTATTTCATACTGGCAAAAGAATGAGTAAAGTGGGCCGTCCTACCAAAAAAAACAAAAGAGATTTAAATGATTTTATGGGAGAATAGTTGAGTTTTCAATTGTTGACATGTATATAAAATAATAGGGCTCACAAAAATGTGAGCCCTATTTAAATAAAGTATAAAAAAATTATTCGTCAATTTTCATTTTACCTTTTGATTTAGCGATTACTTCTTCAGCAACGTTTGTTGGAGCAGGAGCGTAATGACTAAATTCCATGGTTGAAGTAGCACGACCACTAGACAATGAACGCAATTGAGTTACATAACCAAACATTTCACTTAATGGAACTTTAGCTTTGATAACTTGAACTCCATGTCTGCTATCCATACCTTCCAACATACCACGACGACGATTCAAATCACCTGTAACATCACCCATATATTGATCTGGTGTTAATACTTCTACTTTCATTATTGGCTCTAGTAAAACAGGTTTAGCTTTTCTTCCTGCTTCACGGAAACCTTGCTTAGCACACAATTCAAATGAAATCGCATCAGAATCCACATCATGGTAACTACCATCAAACACTCTCACTTTCATATCTACAATAGGATAAGATGCCAATACGCCAGAAGTCATACTTGTTGTAAATCCTTTAATAATAGGTGGGATAAATTCTTTAGGAATACTTCCTCCAAAAATATCATTAATAAACTGCAAGCCACCTAATGGATTTTCTTTTAACCATTCTTCATCAGCAGGCCCGATTTCAAAAACAATATCACCAAATTTACCTCTACCACCTGATTGTTTTTTATACGTTTCACGATGTTGAACCATTGTTCTGAAAGCTTCTTTATAGGCAACCTGAGGAGCTCCTTGGTTGATTTCAACTTTAAATTCACGTTTCATTCTATCAATGATGATCTCAAGGTGCAATTCCCCCATTCCACTCAAAATGGTTTGTCCTGTTTCTTCGTCTGTTCTTACACGTAATGTAGGATCTTCTTCAACTAACTTGGCAATAGCCATTCCCATTTTATCAACGTCAGCCTGTGTTTTAGGCTCAATTGCAATTGAAATTACTGGTTCTGGGAAAGTCATTGCTTCCAAGACAATTGGATGATTCTCATCACACAATGTATCTCCAGTTTTGATATCTTTAAAACCAACTCCTGCTCCAATATCACCTGCTTCAATAAAATCGATTGGGTTTTGTTTATTGGCGTGCATTTGCATGATACGACTAATACGTTCTTTTTTACCCGTTCTTGTATTCAATACATAAGAACCTGCATCCAAACGACCACTGTAAGCTCTGAAGAAAGCCAATCTTCCCACAAATGGATCTGTCATAATTTTAAAAGCCAAGGCTGCAAATGGTTCTTTCGCATCTGCCTTACGCTTTAACTCTGCTCCGGTATCTGGGTTTGTACCACTCACAGCTTCAATATCTAAAGGACCAGGTAAATAACGGCAAATAGCATCCAATGCAGTTTGTACACCTTTGTTTTTAAAAGATGAACCACACATCATAGGAATAATAGAAATATCAATTACAGCTTTACGAATAGCTTCGTGCATTTCTGCTTCTGTGATTGTATTTGGATCATCAAAGAATTTTTCCAATAATTTTTCGTCATACTCAGCAACGGCTTCAACTAAATGTTGTCTCCATTCATTCACCTCATCCACCATATCTTCAGGAATAGGAACTTCTTTATAAGTCATACCTTGTGTTGAATCATCCCAAACCATTCCCTTCATGGTGATCAAATCAACCACTCCTTTAAAATTATCTTCAGCACCAATTGGCAATTGAAGAGGAACGGCTTTAGCGCCTAACATTTCTTTCACTTGTTTAACCACGTTTAGAAAGTCTGCACCACTACGATCCATTTTATTTACAAATCCAATTCTTGGAACTTTATAACGATTTGCTTGACGCCATACAGTTTCTGATTGTGGCTCAACACCTGATACAGCGCAAAACAATGCCAATAAGCCATCCAATACACGAAGTGAACGCTCTACCTCAACAGTAAAATCAACGTGACCTGGAGTATCGATGATATTGAATTTAAATTGTTTAGTATCAGAATTTTTTACACCTTGTACAGTAGGAAAATTCCAAAAACAAGTTGTTGCGGCAGATGTAATGGTAATACCTCTTTCTTGTTCTTGAGCCATCCAATCCATTGTTGCAGCACCTTCATGCACTTCACCGATTTTATGGTTTACACCCGTATAATACAATATACGCTCAGTGGTGGTGGTTTTACCTGCATCAATATGAGCGGCAATTCCAAAATTTCTTTGATAACGTAAATCTGCCATCTTTTTTATTTTAAAATGTGAATTTTAGTTGAATAGATTTTCAAAATAAAAGGACTTAATATCCATTCCACCTTAAAAATTTAGCGACGCAAAGGTATATCAATTCATCTGTTATACAAAAAGACTTTGTGTTTTTTTCATTTATAATTACAACTTTTTAAAATATATTTGAGTAGTTACACTACAATTTGGTCATTTATATTTTTTTCACTCTAAATTTGTAGAATGTTAACACGCCTTTTATTCGTTTTATCCTTTCTTTTCATCCATATAAAAGCATTTGAACAAAGACGTAAAAAAAATACTGATGAAATTGGCAAGGATAAACCTGCTTTTGTATACGCTACTGATTTTAATAAAATTCGCGATAGCACTAAAAATGACACCTGTGATTTAAGCTATAAAAAACTACTTTCAAGGTTTTTAAACACAGATGAAACTTTAACCGACAGAGAAGCTTTAGCATTGATGATTGGGTTTACAGTAAATCCAAATTACAAACCTTTAGAAGATTTAAAAATAGAAACCGAAATATTTGATTCTGTTAAAGCTGAAAATTATGAAAGAACGATTGAGTTATGTAAAAAGTTTTTGGCTAATCACCCCTTAAATATGAGGGCGCTTCATGCTATTACTATATCCTATAACAAACTAAAAAATACTGATACTGCCGATTATTACATGTGGCTGCATAACAAACTCATGTATGCAATGATTCATAGCGCAAAGGGATATACTATTGAAGACCCAATTTTTTCTTTGGAAATAAGAGATGGCGAATACTACATAGAAAACATAGATTATATTTTAAATAAAAAAACAGTAGATAAAAAAAAGGGGCAATACTTTGAAATTATTGACGCTTATGATTTAAATGCTCAATATCGAAAAGTATATTTTGCCATACAGCATGCAAAAAACGCTGTTGATGATGAGAGAGCCAGAGAAATTGCCTTAGCTAAAAAAATAAAACTAGATTTAAAAAACAGAGCTGAATTACAAAAAAGCGCATTAGTTATAAAGAAAATGCCAATGGATAAAAAAATCTCTGCTTTTGCTAAATTAATTCACGACAAAAAAATATCCAAAGATTCGCTCAGATATGATAGCAGTTTTGTTGGTATCATGAATGATACTTTATATGACTACGTAATTAATCCAAAA
>CANGGD010000043.1 GCA_947453295.1 Chitinophagaceae bacterium
AAAACCTACTAAAGTAAGTTTGTTACCACTTTTTAATGTTTTTGTTACTGCTTCAATAAATGAATCAACAGTAGCGTTCGCTTGAGTTTTTGTGATGCCAGCGTCATCAGCAATTTTTGCAATTAAATCAGCTTTGTTCATAATAAAAATTTTGAAAGATTTTAACTAGAGCAAATATAGAAGGTTTTTTATTCCAACAAAATTTTTTTTGTTTTTTAAAATTGTCAAATTATTAGCTGAAATGCACAATTAGAAAGGATTTTAACAGAAATATCGTTTTTGAATACAAATGTAATATTCTCAACATTCTTTTGAAAGCCTTGCTGGCGTTGGGTTTCGAGAATATATTGCTGAAAGCCTTTACTAGCTTACATTATAGTAGAATAAATTTAATTTTCAAAATTATTATTCTTGTGATTTATTTGTTTTGCACAATTAGTTAACAACCTCCATAAAAGACCTAAAGGCAATAAATTGATCGCCCCATTTTGTATAGGATTTTTCTCGTAGTGCAGCTGCAAAATTTTCGAGGTAAAGTTGATAATTACTTATCTTATCGGTTTTATATTGAATGGCGTATGTGGGACCTTCCGAATCATCTACTTCAAGCAATCTTAAGACTTGAGCATCTGAAAAACAACCTGTATTCAATACGTCAGGAATGTGTTCTTCTTTTAGCCAAATCATCCAATCTGTATGAATGAATTCTTTTAATTTGATTGTTACATTGTAAATATACATACAGGCATTTTAGATTTTTATTTCTACATAAACCGGGCAATGATCACTATGCTTTACATCCGGAAAGATTTCAGCATCTTTTATTTGATTTTTTAGTTGAGAGGTAACACAAATGTAGTCGATGCGCCAACCCTTATTATTGAGTCTTACGCTTGGAAAACGCTGACTCCACCAGCTATAGCGATGAGGTTCCTTATGCAAAAATCTAAATGTATCTACCCAACCCGATTCTAAAAAAGAAGTGAGCCAGGCTCTTTCTTCTGGCAAAAAACCTGTTGTGTTTTTATTGCTTTTTGGATCGTGAATGTCTATTTCTTCATGCGCTATATTATAATCTCCGCAAAGAATAATTTTTGAATGCTGTTTTTTTGCCTCTTCGAGATATTCATACATCTCTTTCAACCATTGATATTTATAGGTTTGTCGCTCTTCGCCGGATGTGCCTGAGGGGAAATATGCATTAATTAATTTAACATCACCAAATTGCATTTCAATTACCCTTCCTTCAAAATCGCTTAAATGATTTCCGTTGCCTTTTTTTATAGAAGTAGGTTTTATTTTGGAAAATATAGCCACTCCGCTGTACCCTTTTTTATTTGCACTAAACCAATGGTGTTCAAATCCCAATTTTTCTAGTTGCTTCACATCTACATCGCCTTCTGTTGCTTTTGTTTCTTGCAAACAAATTACATCTGCCGGATTTGTAGCCAGCCAATCGAAGAAGCCTTTTTTTATGGCAGCTCTAATCCCATTTACATTGTATGAAATGATTCTCATAGCTTTTTAATTTCAAATTAATTCAATACTTATGATGATCAAGTTGATGCGTTATTCCAAAATTGGACTTAACCATTTTGTTGCATCTTCCTGATTCATCCCTTTTCTATTTGCATAATCTATAAGTTGATCCTGATCAATTTTACCTACACCAAAATATTTACTTTCGGGTTGCGCAAAATACCAGCCACAAACTGATGAAGCAGGATACATAGCCAATGACTCTGTAAGTGTTATTCCTGTTGCTTCTTTGCCTCCTAATAAATTAAACAACTTGTATTTTTCAGTATGATCTGGACAAGCGGGGTATCCGGGTGCGGGCCTAATGCCTTTGTAGTTTTCACTTATGAGCTCCTCATTTGTTAAGTGTTCATTTTTTTCATAACCCCAATATTCAGTTCTTACTTTTTTATGCATTAACTCAGCAAATGCTTCTGCAAGTCTGTCTGCTAATGCTTGTAAAATAATTTTATTATAATCGTCTAGATTTTTTTCGAAATTTTGAATGTGTTTTTCTATTCCATCAATCGTTACAGAAAACGCTCCGATGAAATCTTTCTCTGTAGGATGTATATAATCTGCGAGAGAAAAATTTGGTTGTCCTGCTGCTTTTTTAATTTGTTGTCTTAAAAATTCAAGGCGAATGTTTTCGGAATTGAAATTTAATTCAACAGTATCAGGCGCTATTTTTATTGTTTCCCAAAATCCTATTACTGATTTAGCATTCAACCAATTTTCATTTATAATTTGATTCAACAAACGATTTGCATCTTCGTATAATTTAGTGGCTTCTGTACCAATAATTGAATCAGTTAATATAGCAGGGAATTTTCCATGCATTTCCCAGGCAATGAAAAACGGTTGCCAATCAATATACTCGGCAATCTCCGCTAAATTGTAATTTTCGAATTTTTTAGTGCCAAAAAAAGTTGGAGCAACAGGGGTATAGTTTTTCCAATCAATTACAACTTGGTTTTTTTGTGCTTCTTTAAATGGCAATAATTGTTTGGCCGATTTTTTATTTCCAAAATCAATTTTTAATTGATCATATTCTGATTTGATGTCTTTTAATACTGTTTTTTTTGTTTCTGGATTTAATAAACTTCCTGCAATGGTAACACTTCGAGATGCATCTAACACATGCACTACGCCGTTTTCATATTCTGGTGCAATTTTTACAGCAGTATGCATTCTGCTTGTAGTAGCACCGCCAATCAATAAGGGTTTATTAATTTTTAGACGAGTCATTTCTTTTGCAATGTGAACCATCTCGTCTAAAGAAGGAGTAATTAATCCGCTTAATCCAATTATATCTACATTGTGTTTGATGGCTTCAGATAAAATTTTATCTGCAGAAACCATCACACCTAAATCAATAATTTCATAGCCGTTACATCCTAGCACTACACCAACAATATTTTTTCCAATATCATGAACATCCCCTTTTACTGTAGCCAATAATATTTTTGCAGGTCCTTTTTCTTCAGTGGAATCTAAAGCTGTAGACTTATTGTTTCTTCTTTCTTCTTTTTCCAACTCAATAAATGGAGTTAGAACGGCAACTGCCTTTTTCATTACTCGCGCACTTTTTACTACCTGAGGCAAAAACATTTTTCCAGCACCAAATAAATCTCCAACAATATTCATTCCATCCATTAAAGGGCCTTCAATTACATCTAATGGTTTAGGATATTTTTGTCTTGCTTCTTCTGTATCAATATCAATATGTTCAGTGATACCATGGATTAATGCGTGATGAATTCTTTTTTCTACAGATTCATTTCTCCAGGTTTCATCTTTAAGTGTTTCTTTGCCTTTTGCTTTTACAGTTTCTGAAAAGCTAATTAATTTTTCAGTTGCGCTATTGTCATCATTGTTGATGTTAAGAATTACATCTTCACATAATTGTTTTAACGTTGGTTCAATATCATCATAAATAACCAATTGGCCAGCATTAACAATGCCCATGTCCATTCCTGCATTGATGGCATGAAATAGAAATACGCTATGTATAGCTTCTCTCACATGATCATTTCCTCTAAATGAAAATGAAACATTACTAACGCCACCACTCACTTTAGTGAGCGGCATTGATTTCTTAATTTCTCTGGTTGCTGCTATAAAATCTACTGCATAATTATTGTGTTCTTCAATTCCTGTTGCAATAGCGAAAATATTGGGGTCAAAAATGATTTCTTCAGGATTAAAACCTACTTGTTCTACTAATATTTTATATGCTCTTTGACAAATTTCAACTTTTCTCTTTTGAGTATCTGCTTGTCCTACTTCATCAAAGGCCATTACAATTACTGCTGCGCCAAAGTTTTTACAAATAATTGCCTGTTCTATGAATTTTGCTTCGCCTTCCTTTAATGAAATAGAATTCACAATACATTTACCTTGCACACATTTTAAACCAGCTTCTATAATTTCAAATTTACTGCTATCAATCATGATAGGAATCTTAGCAATATCTGGTTCTGCTTGTAGTAAATTTAAAAAAACGTTCATGGCCATCACACCATCTAATAAGGCGTCGTCCATATTTATATCCAAAACCTGAGCGCCGTTCTCAACTTGTTGTCTTGCTACAGACAAAGCCTCTTCATATAAACCTTCTCTTATTAATCGGGCAAATTTTTTACTACCGGTTACATTTGTTCTCTCGCCAATGTTTACAAAATTGGTTTCAGGCCTAACGATTAAAGGTTCTAAGCCACTTAATCTTAAATAAGGATGTATAGTCTTGTTCATTTTTAAAATTTTATTCCAAGAAAAATTAATTCGATACAGTTGGCAACGTTCTTGGTTTATATTTTTTTACTTCTTCAGCAATATGTTTAATATGATCTGGTGTAGTTCCGCAACATCCGCCCACAATATTTACAAAACCTTCTTTTGCCCATTCTTCAACAATATGAGCTGTTTCATGAGGTTGTTCGTCATATTCTCCAAATGCATTTGGTAAACCCGCATTTGGATAAGCAGATGTAAAGCATTTTGCAATGGCAGATAATTCTTCAATATGAGGTCTCATTTCACTTGCACCTAAAGCACAGTTTAGTCCAATGCTTAGCGGATTTGCATGAATGAGAGAAATATAAAACGCCTCCAAAGTTTGTCCGCTTAATGTTCTACCGCTTGCATCAGTGATTGTGCCACTAATCATAATCGGTAGTTCTTTTATATTATTGATTCGAAAAAAGTTTTTAATTGCGAAAATGGCAGCTTTTGCATTTAATGTATCGAAGATGGTTTCAATTAATAAAATATCCACACCGCCATCTACTAATCCTTTTACTTGCTCTTCATAAGCGGCCACGACTTCATCAAAAGTAACGGCTCTATAACCAGGGTTGTTTACATCAGGAGACAATGAAAGTGTTTTATTGAGTGGGCCTATCGCGCCTGCAACAAATCTCGGCTTAGCAGGATTTTTGTTTGTGTATTCATCCGCAGCTTCTCGAGCACATTTTGCTGAGGCCACATTTAACTCGTACGCAAGTTCTTGCATATCATAATCAGCTTGCGCAATTACAGTGCTACTAAAGGTGTTGGTTTCGATAATGTCTGCTCCAGCTTCAAGATATTCTTTATGAATAGCAGTAATTAATGCCGGTTGAGTGATGCTTAACAAATCATTATTGCCTTTAACATCTTTATGCCAATTTGCAAATCTTTTTCCTCTGTAGTCTTTTTCTTCTAAATGATGTCGCTGTATCATAGTTCCCATCGCTCCATCAATAATTAAAATGCGTTCTTTTAAAATCTCTTTTATATCCATCATAATATGATTGTTTTTAGTGTTGTTATAACAACATAAAAAATTGATTGCAACTGAAAAATTAAACGAAGTCCAAATCCGAAGTAAAAAGCGGGAGATGAGAGCCGTTTATTAGTTCAATTAAATACAATATGCAAAGGCTGAACAATAAACAAATCCTCCTTTGCAGCGAAGGCAAAGATAAAACAACTAACTATTTTATCAAAACAGTTTTGGAATTAATTTACAGTAGAAATATAGTGATCAATAGAGATTCTGTTGCTAATACTTTTGGCTAGTGTCATTTCATCTGCGTATTCTAATTCTCCACCAAATGCAATACCTCTGGCAATAGTGGTAATTTTTACCGGAAGGTCTTTTAGTTTTTTACCTATATAATATATCGTAGTATCTCCTTGAATGTTTGGGTTTAATGCGAAAATAATTTCCTGGGTGTTTTCTTTGGCTACTCTGTTGATTAACTGTTCTATAGTTAATTGGTCGGGACCAACGCCATCTAATGGAGAAATAACACCACCCAATACATGAAACGTACCGTTGAATTGTTGCGTGCTTTCAATAGCAATTACATCTCTGATATTTTCTACAACACAAATAATGTCCTGTTTTCTGGATGAATTGGAACATACATTACACAATTCTTTATCGGATATATTATGACAACGTGTACAGAATTTAATTTGTTTCCTCATGTCTGCAATGACTTCACTAAAATGCAGCACTTCATTTTCGGGTTGTTTTAATAAATGTAAAACCAAACGTAGGGCTGTTTTTTTTCCGATGCCCGGAAGTTTAGCAAATTCATTCACTGCATTTTCTAATAAAGAAGAAGAAAAAATCATTTTGTAAATTTAGCTAATCGGAATTGGGTATACAATTTATTTTATTTGAGCTGATTTTATAAAACAATATCGTTTTCGTTTTCCCAATTTGCTTTGATAGTGATTTTATTGGGAATAGCGATTACCTTTTCTGGTTGTATTTTTTTCGAATAATTTCCAGGATTCCATTGCCCATTATTATTTTCATCATATAAGATTCGAATCTCTAATTCGGCAGGAAGCATCATTTTATTAAACCAAATATTGGATGTTAATGGTATTGTATATTTCATTTGATCCCCTTCAAAAAGCAGCATTATAGGGTGTTTGGAAGAATCTAAATGGGAAAAAGTTAGTTTTACAGAACCGTAATCTTCTTTGCTCTTTGTCACGAATTTTATGGTGTCTGTTTTTGTTAATGATAATCCGGAAGAATCTTTCACAGCTTGCGCATTGATAATTAAATAATAAAATGTTTCTGGCAGCCATTTAGTATCTAACAAAATTTGTTTTCTTGAAGAATCTATTTGTGTGGAAACTGCTGCGATTTTATTATAATTAGTGTCTGTAATAAATATGGAATCGGCGCTTAGTGTTTGAATAGGATTATTAAAATTGAAAGACAGAGGCATTAATAAATCTTGTTTCCCATAATTTAAGTTGAGGAAGTATTTAAGTAGCTTTTCTTTCTTTTGAGGAGTTGTTACAACGGCATTGTTTTCATTTTTTTCTTTATACGCAAACAATGTAATATCGGAATCGATTTCAGATGAGCTTACTGTTTTGTTTAGAAATCCAAATACTTCGGTAGGTGAATTATAAAATTTATTTCCGTCGCCATCTTTTAAAACATAGACTTTAAAATTTTGATTGGGCAAAAAACTAAATTTAAATTTTCCACTGCCATCTAGTTTAGAAACATAATTAGGTCTTTGTGTGATTACAGCAGAATCATTTAGATTTTTGTATAACAAAACTATCAAAGTGGAATCTACTTTTCCGGTTTCTGCCAACACAACCTTGCCTTGTAATGTAAAAGAGTCAATGGAATTGCCAGTAGAGAACTGATAGGCAAATCCTTTATACACATTGCCTTCGTTGATGTCTTTTATAGAATTTCCAAAATCAATATTATATGTAGTATTCGGCAGCAATGAGTCTTTTAATTTGATAGTAATTGTTTTTAAATTATTGCTAATAACAGGATTTAATTTGGGCAATGGCGAAATATTGAGATTGGCAGAAAGGTCTTGCAAATCTATATACTCATCGAAATCAAGTACGATTTTATTAGAATTAAAATTCGTTTTTTTCTTTTCAGGATTTGCTTTTACTAATGTTGGAGCTAGCGTATCTCTTGGCCCTCCTGTAGGTGCGCCAATTTGAGCACAGCCTGCAATGAAATATCCAACTAGCTGAAATATAAGTGCCCCAATAAAAATATTTAATAAATACCTCGCCATTTTTTATTCAATTCAATTTGACAAAACTAATTGATTATTCTCAGTCCTATTCAATATCAATCTTCTTCTGGTTCTACTTCATGAAGAGCAACTGCCAATTTATTTGTCTTAACAAAATTGCACCAGTTACATTCTTCCATTCCGCAGCCAACATAAAATTCTCTGTTTTGAATTTTTTCCCAAGTAGATTTTATTTGTTCTGATACTGTTGTAATATCTGCCGGCGTAATGGCGATTTTTTGTTTTTTATACTGCTTCTTTTTATCTGGCTCAATAAAATCAAATTCTGCACTAGCTGCAACCCAATCATTGCCTGGTTTATTGTCAACTAAAATTTTATAAAAAACAGCCTGTCTCCAATAGTCACCACCGTTAGATTGTTTATCATTGGGTCCTTTTAATTTATCTGCCGATTTATCGGGATCTCCAGTTTTATAATCAACAACATTTACAGATTTGCCATTAAATTCTAATTTATCAAGCTTCCCTTTGATAGGCACATTATCAACTACTACGTTTTTAATGCTATGTTCAATAACAACTATTTTATTAAATGAACTAATGTGTGCATCATAGTATTTACTTAATATTTCATTACCATACTCCATTCTTCTATTAAATTGTTGCTTTGAAAAACTTTCACGATGTCTGTTCATATATCTTTCAAAAAACTTGATGAAAGTTTCTTTCGTTGGAAATTCTTTTTGAGGATGCTTAAGCATTTCATCAAAAAACAATTGTAAGGCTTCATGAACAGCCGATCCAAATTCGGTAGATTCGTTTTTAGCTGAAGGAATGCGAATAAAATTATTATAGTAGAAAGTTAACGGACATTTTAAATAACTGTTAAGGGCAGTAACGTTCATTACAAACCTTTCTAAAATAGGAGAAATTAAATCGTCTTCAATCTTTTCTATTTCCGGAGCGGCGCTCTTACCAAAGTTTATGGAAATAAATTCTGCAATCACATCTTGTGTAAGTTCTATTTTTTCTATTGGAAGCTGATACTGGTGTTGAATTTCGGCAATAAACATAGAAGGTTCCATTTCCTTACCGGCGGTATTAAATTTATGATAGGAAATAAATAAATGTTGTTCCGCTCTTGTAATAGCTACATAAAATAATCTTCTTAATTCCTGGTTATCTTTTGTAGAAGGAATTGAGGCAAATACAGTGTCTGGAATTTTAAATCCATTGGCTTTGTTAGATTTCTTTTCCCATAATTTAGCAATGGTGCCAACGATAAAAACGTATTCAAATTCCAAACCCTTTGAGCCGTGAGCGGTCATTAAGTTAATTCCTTTTTCACTTCCGCTAATTTGAATTAATGGAATTTTAATTTTTTCTTTCTCCATTAACTCAATTAAATCTACTAATTGTTGTAAAGTTAAAAATGGATTGCGATGGGTTTCATCTTTAATAAAATCAAACAATGCAGTGAGAACTTGCAATTGCCAGTGTTTATCATGAGCAAGCATAATTGAATTGATTACACCTGCATTTCTGATAATTTCTTCAAATAAGACTTGTAAGGTTTGATTGGATGCCGTTGTTATTAAATTCTCAATAATAACGGATGCAGCTTTTAGTTCATCGCTGATATTTTTTGTAAATAAATCATTGTTTGGAGAATGAATTTTTTCTTGTAAAATTTCTCTAATAGAAGTTTTATTGGTCTTGAATTTTCTATCGGCTACTTCAATAGTAATTTTGGCGATTTCAATTGGCTTAATACAGAACCAATCATAATGCAAGATTTCAAATAGCATTTCATCTCCGCTATAGGGAATGTAGTGCTCGGTAGCGATGTATTTTAAAACATTAATGAGCTTTTGTGCTAAGGGCAATTCTAATGCATTCAAACTTCGTTTACAGTATACCGGTATATTTAATAAATTAAAATACTGCGTGATGGTTTCTCCATAAATATTTTCTTTATAAATAATTCCTATTTTGCCAGGCTCAACGCCTTGATCAAGTAGCTCTTGACATTTTTTTACCACTCCAATCATTTCATGAGAATCCGATTGATATTCTACAATAATAGGCAAATGTGTTAGGTGATTAATATTTTTATTGGAAGAGATTAGATCTTTACTAAGTCCTTCAATTTGATTCACTAATCTGTCTTCATTTTGATTAATCAATGCTTTTGAAGAATCTAATATTGGCTGAGTAGATCTGTAATTATTGGTGAGTACAACTTTCAATAAATCATCTTGATACTTTTTGGCAAATTGCAACATATTTTCAACGTTGGCACCTTGAAATCTAAAAATACTTTGATCGTCATCACCAACAACAAAAATATTAGGCACATCCCAATAATTGATTAGCAGTTGTACAAGTGCGTTTTGTGTTCCGCTTGTATCCTGATATTCATCTACCAATATGTATTGAAAGCGTTCTTGATAATTAGCTAATAAATTTTTGTGCTCTGTAAATGCTTTGATTACCCAATTAATCATATCATCAAAATCATACCGGTTTTTCAACTTCATCATTTCATTAAATCTTGGAAATGCCAACACACCCGATTTTAATTTTTCCATTCTATCTACTTCATCATAATAATCTGGCTTAAAGTCGCCAACATTATATTTACCTGCACTACTTCTTTTGTAAATGTATTTTTCTTCTGTTTTAATTTCATCTAAATGTTTGTCTATACATGAAATTAAATAGCTTACTTCCCAACCTTCTCTTTTCATATTACTAAAAAGATATTGTAGATTTTTTACTTCAAAATATGCATTGCCACGATACCTTTTAAGCGGATGATTTTTGGGAAACTCATCAATTAACTCTTTAAACAATTGAATACTTTCCAATTCGGAAATAGCATCTAAACTATGTTTTTCAAAAAGATTTAAATTGTCTTGAATAACATCATTACAAAAAGCATGAAAGGTGTAGAGGTTAACTTTATAGGCATCAGGTCCAATAAACTTGAGTAATCTTTTTCTCATGGCAACCACCCCGGCATCTGTATACGTCATACAAAGAATGTTTTCGGGAAGGGTATCTGTATCTAATAAAATTTTTCCAATTCTGCTGGCAAGAATTTGTGTTTTGCCTGTTCCTGGCCCTGCAATAACCATTACCGGACCATCTAAATTGTCGACTGCAGTTCTTTGTTCAGAATTTAATTTTTGGTATTCTTCTTCAAAACTTACTTGAAGTTTTTGTTGGTAGCTTCTCATTTGATAAAGATAAATTTTTTATAAAGACAGATATTAAATATTCTCCATTGAAAGATTAATTTTTTAAAAACTGATTAAACCATTAAACAAACTGATTAAATAATTGTTGGTATAAAATGAGTAAAATATATAGTTTTAAAACAGTGCAGACAATCCAAGCTAGTTTGGATGAAGCTTGGGAGTTTTTCAGTAACCCTGCTAATCTTCAAAAAATTACACCTTCTTCGCTTGGATTTGAAATTATTTCAAAACATCATGGTGAAAAAATGTATGCGGGTCAAATAATTGAATACAAAGTAAAACCTATTTTACAAATCCCATTGTACTGGATGACTGAGATAACTCATGTTTTGGAAGGAAAATATTTTGTTGATGAACAGCGCTTTGGGCCATATAGTTTATGGCATCATCAGCATCATTTTAAGGTTACCAATGAAGGCATAGAAATGACTGATATAGTTCATTATAAACTTCCATTGGGAATACTGGGAGATGTCGCCAATTCTCTATTTGTTAAGAAACAATTGAAAGGCATTTTTGATCACCGATATGAAATAGTTGAAAAATTATTCAATAAGGCAGGATAAACTACCCTGGCATTCTTGTTATATATTTTTCAATTTGTTTAATCTGGTCAACAATTTGAGGTGTTGTAGCTTTAAATGATTTGGCTTTTCTGAAATATTCTTTTGCAGCTCTAAATTCTCTTTTGTTCATCATAATAGAACACAACTGTAAATACGCGGCTGCATTATTTTCATTATCTGGTAATCCAGCTCTGATGGCTTGGCGAATATAAGATTCACCTTGTTTCATGTCACCTTTCTGAATATTAAGCATTCCTAGTTGTAAAAAACTTGGCCCTTCTGCTTGTTTAGTAAAGGTGCCTCCCAATGAAAGTCCTTTTTTCATCAACTTCTCAGCGCCTTCAAAATCTTGAGTGGCCATAGCTAAGTTGCCTTGTATGGTATAATACACGGAGCGAATAGGTTTTATTAAAAGCTTTGGGAATTTTATTGAGTCAACGATTTTCTTTGCTCCTACCATATCTCCTTCTTCCATTGCTGTTTGAATTAATCTCATTGGACCCAATAAAAAATGGCCTAAAATGCAGATTACGGCAAGTAAATAAACTACAAAAGCTGGCCAAAAACCTGCTTGAAAATTAATATATATTGCCAAACTCATTAACACTAACCCAATCCAAAGACGAAATTTGACAAAAAAATTCAACCATTTCATAATAAAAAATTTGACTGCAAAGATAACAACTTCAAAAATTAATCAGCTTGCATTTTTGAGATAAAACAATAATTCATTATAAAACATTATTTTTACAAACAAATAAAAATATTTCATAATGAAAAAACTTTACATAATCATTGCCATTTGTCTGTCTTTTACCACAACATTAATGGCTCAAAATTTTTGTTCTGCACAGTTTTCATATGCACAAAATGGCAATACTGCTAGTTTTTCACCTAGTAATTTTATTGACTCCTTTCATTTTCAAACTCACTTGTGGAGTTTTGGTGATGGTGTAAGCGGCGGCACTAGTAATCCTTCGCACACATACAACACATGTGGCACTTATACGGTTTTGCATGTAACGAATACTTACGATTGGAATCAAACGCTGGTTTGCTCGGATTCATTTGCAATGACAATAACTATTCAATGTCCGAACAGCTGTAATATCAATGCTTCTTATACATATACAATAGATGCAAATAACATGGTACATTTTACCAATACCAGCACATCAAATCAAAACATTGATTCTGTTTTTTGGAATTTTGGAGATGGAAGTTCATCAATGGCAAATAATCCCACACATCAATTTACACCGGGTTATCATGCTGTGTGTTTAACGGTTCAAAGCTTTATTCCTGGTGCTATATGCGTTGACTATTATTGCGATACAATATTTATTAATACTCCTCCTCCACCATGTAATCTTTCTGCGAATTTTTCTATTCAAGCAAATGGTAATGATTTTACGTTTACAAATTTGAGTAGTTCAGCAGATAGTATGATGACTTTTTGGAATTTTGGTGACAGTAGCTTTGCATCTGGAAATGTTGTAAACCATACATATAATCAACCTGGAACTTTTTCAGTTTGTATGATGATATCGCAAGCCAATAACTGTATGGCAGATACTTGTATGAATATTACTTGGGGTGCTCCAAGAAATTCGAATGCGAGAATTTATTCTTATCCAAATCCAGCAACTGAAAATTCAACAATAAATGTTACTTTATTGAAAGCTTCTACAATGGATGTGGCAGTTTACAATATGCAAAATAAGTTGATTGCAAAAAAGAAACAATCAGGAAGTATAGGACTTAATCCAGTTCGCATGAATATGGCATCATGGCCAAAAGGAATTTATACTATAGTAATTTTAAGCAATGGTGAAAAGTTAGTAACAAGGATTGAGAAGCTTTAAAAAGCAACAACACTTAATTAGAAAGACTGCCTTAGAAAAGCAGTCTTTTTTTGTATAAGGAGTTGATTAATAAAACTTATTTTTGCTGTCCAAATTGAGAAATCCATTACGCGTCCCATAGTTTAATGGATAAAACGGAAGTTTCCTAAACTTTTGATCTAAGTTCGATTCTTGGTGGGACGACAACCCTCATCTTCTTTTGTAATGATTACCCCAATTTCTACTTGATCTTGGGGTTTTTTATTTGCTTCACGTACTATTTAATCTGAATTTTCCCCAATCATTTGGGACCGATTTTGGGAACTGTTCCAAAGAAAAAAAGAACACTAAAAACCACTATCCCAGACTATTTATTATTAAATAATAAAGATTATGATTAAGATTTACACCATCCTACACTCAGCAAGAACCAACATTAAAGGAAATGCTATCATTTATATACGCATTAACGGATTAGATAAAGAAGTGAATATCTCAACAGGAATCAATATTCCTAAGTGTGATTGGGATAGTAAAAAAGAAATGATAAAAACTAAAAATGAACAAAGCTATCATTACAATAAGCATATTGCTGATTTAAAAAGTAAAATCTATTCTTTCATAGAACATAAATCAAAGAATAATGAACTAATCTCAGCTGAATTATTAAAAAACTATTTAAATGGAAAGGATGTAAAACAACATTCCTTACTTTCCTTATTTGATTATCATATCAATCA